>JAHFRR010000039.1 GCA_023266165.1 Thiotrichales bacterium | reverse complement strand
TTTGCTTCTGAAGGCTTTTTCAAACTGCACCCTCCACCCTAGCCCTCCTCCGCAAGGGAGGAGGGAATAAGAAAGCCTTACCAATTCAATAGGTTAGAAAGATGTGTGCATGCCGTAGCCCTCAAGGGGAGAGGTGACATGAAAAGCCTTGCAAATCAAGGCCTCCAGAAGATATATGGATACACTACCACAAGTGGAGTGGTGAAAGAAACTTTGAACTGCTTTAGCTTTAGCTTGATCGTGCTTTTATTAACGCCCAACGCCTCAGCAGGAGTTTCACAGGATACTGAAAAATAAAATACATGGTTTTCTAAAAACTTGTCATTCCCGCGCAGGCGGGAATCCAGGATCTTCAAGCCTTAGACTGGATCCCCGCCTACGCGGGGATGACAAAATGTGTAAGTTATTTTCGCCGAACTCCTAAAGACGCGCCAGTGCGATGAATCGCACGTGAAAGTGAGAGGGCTACCCACACGCTAGTTAGAGATCATTCATGACGTTATTATCACTCACGAGAAGACTCGTCGAAAAAATGCAGAAAAGTCAAAATTCATGTTGACAGCCTTATTGATATTCGAGATAATCCCCTAGTTTTACTGGTTTGACACTTGTTTCTTAATTAAAAATATGGAGATCCCCTCATGATGCAAAAGAAACTCATTGTTGCTCTGTCCGCCCTGCCTTTAGCACTCGCAGGTTTTGCGTTTGCGGCAGATAGCACCTCTAACACAGCGGCTGCGACACAAGCGCAACTCAACCAAATTCAACAACAGATCATAGCCCTGCAGGCCCAAATCCATCAAGATGGCCAACGTCATGCTACACTTTCCCATCGCGAACACACCTTGGGTCGAGGGATTGGCAACTATCTGGAAGATGACAGCGCGCCAGGCTATAACCTAGAAGGCAGCTATCCTGCGCCCACCTTTGCGGTGGATCTATTGGAAAATAAAGACCACTACGGCGCACTGACTGTAGGGGGTGCTTTGGAGCAAGATACTCAATATTTCGATGGCAGTACAGGCATGCCTCATGGCTCACAGGTGGCCCTCACCACCGCCAACGTTGACCTGATGTCTAACATCAACACCTGGACGACCGCTTTTGTCTCCGCGGGTATTGTCGGGTCAAACGACATGTCCTTTACGCTCAATAAAGGCTTTATCACCTTTGGCAACCTGAGCAAGTCTCCCCTCTATCTCTCCGTAGGTCGCAACTATATTCCGTTTGGTACCTTCGGGGGTAACGGCCCGTGGTCTGCTAACTTGACACGTATTTTGTTCCGCTCCAATGAAATCGACGAAGTGATTTTAGGGATGCAGCGTCAACACCTGGGCAACAGCTTAACGTTGTTGAACAATGACTCCGGCTCAACGCTCTCAAACTTTGCCTATAGTGCTAACTATGAAAATGCATTTCATCAGATTAACTACACCTTGGGTGCAGGCTACCTCAATGACATGCGTGCAACTGTCGGCGATGCTTTAGCAGGATCCACGGACCCTCGCCGCATGCCTGCACAAGATATCAATGGCTCAATCAGCTATGGTCTGTACAGCTTCTCCAGCGAACTGATCTCACTGACTCACGCCCCTGTGGGTCAAAACGGCAAGCCACGTTCCTGGTACTTCAACGGCAGCTATGCCCCGATGATCATGGGTGACACGACGGTCTTTGATCTGTCCTTCAGTCAAAGCACGCACTTCAACAATGTCACCACAGCTCTTAACGCACCGCTGGTTGCCAACAGCAACAATCCTAACTTGCCAGGCTCTATCACAACGGGCGTGCAACGTATGTGGATTGCAGGTATCTCGCGTGAAGTATTGCCTGACTTCATCCCAGGGCTTGAGTACATGGAATACAATACCTACGCTCATCAACATGCTTCTGCGTGGACATTGGATCTCTCGTTGTTCTTCTAAGGCTCAATGAGAGTTTGTACCCTCCACCCTAGCCCTCCTCCACAAGGGAGGAGGGGATAAGAAGGAAGGCCATTTCAGCCACAGATTATCCTCTCTTCTTCCCTCCTCCCGGTCCGAGGAGGGCTAGGGTAGAGGGCACGCAAACCAAGAGACACTGACTATGAGCCGAGGCATCTATCTCTTAAAATCCCTCTGCACCCATAAAGAAGCGCTTAAGCAGCTTTTCAGAACTCCCGTTTCTCACGCCATTGATATCACCCCCGACTGGCTCCAAACCCATGGCATCAAGGCCCTAGTACTGGATTTTGACGGCGTGCTTGCCTCTCACGGCCAAAAAACGTTACACCCTGATGTTATCCCTTGGCTGCAAGCCTTGTCTCAGCAAAAAGACCTCAGTCTCTGGATTTTATCCAATAACCCTTCGTCTGCCCGCCAACAGTTTTTCGCAACCCACTTCCCTTCTGTCCAAATGATAATGGGAGCTCGCAAGAAACCCTATCCCGATGGGCTGCTCACGATCATTCAGGAACACCACTACCTCCCCACAGAAATCCTCATGGTGGATGATCGTCTGCTCACAGGCTGCCTGGCAGCACTCAATGCTGGCACGCAAGCTGTCTGGATCTCCAAGCCCTATCGTCGTGTTTTCTCTCGAAAAATGTTTTTCGAGCTTTATTTTTCAATGCTCCGAACCCTTGATAAATTGACCCTATTGTGATCTAATCTCTCCTATTAGGTTTCAAAGACGAGAGACACGCCATGTTCTGGCTGGATTTACTGTTTTCTGCAGCACTGATACTTTCAAGCACACTCTCAGCCCTGGATCTCAGCCTCAAAGCCACACGGGCCTATCACCAGGCAATCCAACAGATCGAAGCCCAACAGCGAGTCCGCTCATGACGCTATTTGAGATCCTCCTAGCCCTTTCACTCGGTGCCCTGCTGGTATCAGGCGGATTTCAAGTGCTGGCAGATCTTACCGCCTTCAATCAAAAGCAGGAAGCCCAATGGCATCAAGTCCGTCAAGGCATTCAGATCGCCTACAGCCTTCGCAATCTTCTGAGCACGGCACACTCACACGAGATCCAAATCTCAAAAAACCCTACTCAGCTGACAGTCATCCATTCAGATCTTGCAAAAACAGTGATCTACTGGAGCCCTAGCAAACCCTCACAGAAAACATCCGTGATTTACTGGGTGCACCCCAATGGCTATCGAAGCCTCTGGGTTGCTGATGTGCGTCAGTTTGAGATCACAGGGCCCCTCACACAACTGACCTTACAGCTCACCCTAGAGCATCCTCGCTATGCGGCCCACTACTGGTTAACTTCATGAAAAAAAACGCCTCAAAAGATCAAGGGAGCTTTCTGCCTTTGGCCCTTTTGATCTCAACACTCCTGGCATTGACCACACTCCAGATCATGAGTCGCGCCCATGAAGCGCAAGTGCTGGCGCATCAATTAACACCTGTAGCTCACACAGCTCAGACCATTCACAATAATTAATACATTTATTTATTTTAAAAATAAATAATATTAACCTACTGAAAAGATACTAAACCTCTTTAAAATCCCCGTCATATACGCTACAATATCAGGGCGAAATAACATAGAAACCCTCGCTCTCAACATTTTCAACAAGGATACCTATGAACGGCTTGGTCTCGATTGAATCTCAAAAACGCCTCTCTGAATCTTCAGTATGGAACGTTCAACGCGAATACTTTGACCGCGTAGGGGTCGATGCATGGGCCAATAACGTGCCACACTTCATCACCTGCAACCCCTTTATTGCCAAGGCATATGCAGAAATGGCGATCCGATTTATTCAAGATTGGTGTGCCCAACATCCGGCATCAAACTCAGAACCGTTTTATTTTATCGAACTGGGCGCAGGTACCGGAAAGTTTGGCTTCTACGCCATCCAAGCCTTGATGGAGCTCACAACAGCGCTCAAGTTGGATATCCAGATCCGCTATGTCATCACGGATTTTACCGAAAGCAATTTGAAATTCTGGCAACAGCATCCGAAAATGGCCCCCTTTGTAGAAGCCGGTGTCTTGGATTTTGCGCTGTATAACCTCGATCAACCAGGCGATTTGACATTACTCAATAGCCATCAACGCCTCACCGCTCAGTCCCTCAAGAACCCTTTAATTACAGTCGCGAACTACATTTTTGATGCGGTGACCCAAGATGTGTTTATTCTGGAGAATGACCAGCTATTTGAAGGCCTGATCAGCCTTAAAACCCCGCCAGCCAACTATGAAAACCAGCAGGTCAAAGACTGGAGTGCGGTTGAAATCCAATATACGCCAGGTCGCCCTGCAGAAACCTATTATGAAATTGCCAGCCTCAATCAAGTGCTGAAAGACCATATCCAACAGTTGAAGAGCAGCCAATTTTTAATTCCCTTTGGCGGGATCAAAGCCATGATGCACTTGAGAACCTTGACAGCGCACGACCAAATGCTGGTGCTGTGCTCAGACAAAGCCTACAATCGCATTGAAGACTTTGAGAATATGCGCCAATCCAACCGCGGGGATTACGGCAAAGGGCATTTTGCGATGGTCAACCTCTACGCCGTGGGTCAATTCTTCAAGCACGAAGGTGGTTCAGCGCTCTTGCAAGGCCCTCGTCCGGGCTTGAAAACAGGGGTGTTCAGCATCGGCCTGCATTTTGAAGACTATCCGAATTTCTACCACAGCGCCCATCAACAAGTCCGTGAGTTCAGCCCCATTGACTACTTCAACTATCACCGTTTTATCTCAGACCAGTTTAAACAGGCGAGCCTAGAACAGCTGGTGTCGCATCTACATGTCAGCGGCTATGACCCCTATATGTTGAGCCGCCTGATGCCGCACATTCGCGAGCTGGTAGAGAAAAACAAAGCAGACCCGCTCTCCAAGCTCTATTTACTCGAAGCACTGCCCAAAATCGCTCAAAACTATTATTTCATGCCGAATGTCGCAGACAGCCTGTTTGATGTGGGCGTCTTGTTTTACCTGATGGGTGACTATGCCAATGCCCTGAGCCAATACGAAGCCTCCAAAAACTATTTTGGAGAATCCTCTGGATTGCTCTTTAATATTGGGCTGTGCCAATATTACCTGGGAGATAAAAAGCTCGCTATTGTTTCGTTCGCCAAATCTTCAAAACTGGATCCCAACTTCAAAGATGCAACTGAGTGGATTGAGTTTTTACGCAAAGAGATGGGAACACCCAGCTAAGGAGTCTAGCAAGAATAAAGTACACGGCTTCCCAGAGATTTGTCATTCCCGCGCAGGCGGGAATCCAGGATCTTCAAGCCTTGGACTGGATCCCCGCCTACGCGGGGATGACAGAATGTGTCAGTTGTTTTCGCTAAACCTCTAAAGGCTTTGTCGATGGCTTCAACATAAGGCTGCCAGCGAAAAAGGGGGTTGGGCTTTTTAAGAATAAAATCAAGATCTTCTGAAAAGCGAGGTAACTGGTAGAGAATGCGCAATGCAGTACCGCCTTGAAAGAGCCCTTCTGTGAAGAAATCTGCTGTTGCAAGGGCGTAGAGCGCAGTTTCTTGTAGAATTTCTTTCAGGGCGTTCTCCTCGTCTTCTTGGGACTTTAGAGAATACGTTTTCAGCTTTTGTTCAATGAGAGGGTGGTACTGAGACATGATGATGTGCCTTTGATGATGTGCCTTTGATGAAATGGGTTAAAATTTTTAAAAAACGCTGAATGCGTCGGCTGTGATACACGGCAAAGAGCTGTTCAATCTCTTGGGTTTTAATCGCCATCAGTGATTCAGGTTCAATCCGTAAGCTGTGTTGAAGAAAGTCGATGTCGACATGATCTTCTTTGTGCCATTGGATGAAGTCTAGTGTAGCGCGCAGAGGGGTTGCCATCCAGATGAAAGCATCCCCAATAGGAACCCGCTCCACCCCCATCAAAAATTGCGAAGCAGGAATTGGCGTGACATGATATGTAAATTGGCCTCGTGGTGTATCAAAGCGCTTGCTACGACCGAAGGCGCTCAGGCTGAGAATCTCTGTCACGCGCTCTGGAATCCACCCGTGAAAGCTCAGTGCGGATTCTGCTGTCACGAAGCTGTAGGGCACCATATGATTGGCGAGGTAATATTGGCTGAAGGTGTGAAGATGAAGGGGGGGATTGGCAATATAGAGCCCTCGGCGCAGTCGGATCAGCTCTCGGGCCTTCAAGGCCTTGTTGATAAGGGCGTGGCGACTGCTAGGTGTGCCTGTCATGAGATGCGTCAGATCGGCATCGTGAATGGCATGGGTGGCAAAACCTGCTGTTAACAGCCGTTGTGTGGTGTTGAGCATATAAGGCCTCCCTAGAGGTTTAGCGAAAACAACTGACACATTCTGTCATCCCCGCGTAGGCGGGGATCCAGTCCAAGGCTTGAAGATCCTGGATTCCCGCCTGCGCGGGAATGACAAATCTCTGGGAAGCCGTGTACTTTATTCTTGCTAGACTCCCTAGCAACATCAGCGCGAATGATTTCAACGATCTTCATGATTTCAATGTCAATTTTAGCAAGAAACTTCCTGTTTTAGCAAGTATCTTGTTGATTTTTGTTGTTTGAAGGTTTTTGAATTCGTGCTGATCCCTATTAAAACTCAGGGTTTTGAGGTATGATGCTCCGCAAAAAACAGGGTTTTAAGAGGTGTTCCATGGGAAAATTGTTGTTAAAGCGATGTTTAGAAATGCATTTGCCTCAAGGGCAGTCAGCGTTTTTGTGGGGTGCGCGTAAGACAGGAAAGTCTTCGTATCTCAAAGCAACATACCCTCACAGTACCTATTATGACTTGCTGAATACAGAGGAGCAGCTGCGTTTAAGCAAGGCGCCGCACTTATTACGCCAAGAGATTTTAGCACTTGTTCAAGCGAACGGTACTCAATTTCCCGTGATTATTGATGAAATTCAAAAAGTTCCTTCGCTATTGGATGAAGTCCATTGGCTGATTGAGAATGCAGGTGTTGCCTTTATCTTATGCGGCTCTAGTGCTCGTAAGCTGAAGAGAGGCGCAGCGAATCTGTTAGGAGGTCGCGCGTGGCGCTACCACTTCTTTCCTCTAACCTCTCAGGAGTTGCCCGAATGGGATCTCCTGCGGGTTTTCAATCATGGACTGCTTCCAAGTCATTATTTATTGGAAGGCTCTGCGAAGAAAGCGTTGAACAGTTATATTGAGGATTACCTAAAAGAGGAAATCCAGGCGGAAGGCCTGGTTCGGAACTTGCCTGCGTTTGCGCATTTCTTGGATGTTGTAGGGCTTTGCAACACGGAAATGATTAACTATAACAATGTGGCACGTGATTGTGGCATTGGTGCGAAGACCGTTCAAGCTTATTTTGAGATTTTGCAAGACACGCTGATTGCGTACATGATTCCGCCTTATGTGAAAAAAATAAAACGAGATCTCATCACGGTGAGATCTAAGTTTTATCTTTTCGATATTGGGGTGGCCAATCGCCTTGCAAAATGGGAGTGTGAGGCTTTGACGGGGTCTTTGGCAGGAAAGTCATTTGAGCACCTGATCTTGCTAGAACTGATGGCTTACAAAAAAATACATGATCGTGACGAAGGTATTTCCTATTGGCGCACGCAAGAAGGCTATGAGGTTGATTTTATTATTGGAAATGCCCAGCTTGCCATTGAGGTCAAGCTCGGAGAACAAATTGATAAGCGGGAACTCAAAGGCATGGCTGCGTTTTTGGATGAGCATCCTCATGCGACGGCCTATGTGGTTTGCCAGGCGTTGCGTCCGCGCCTTGTTAATTTAGGAGAACATGCTGTCCATGTGTTGCCATATAGGGAGTTTTTAAGGCGTCTGTGGGATAACAAATTGATTTGACTTTCAGGCGCAATCTCGTAAGATAGGGCTCTCTCAAGCGAGATTTAGATAGAATTTTAATGAATGATTGATAATAGGGGAGTTAAACATGACAGTATTAGTAGGGCGTCTTGCGCCAGATTTCACGGCGGCGGCAGTATTAGGGTCTGGGGAGATCGTGGGAGGGTATAATCTTTCGAACGCAATCAAGAATCATTATGCGGTGATTGTGTTTTACCCCTTGGACTTTACCTTTGTATGTCCTTCTGAGTTGATTGCGCTGGATCATCGTGTGAAAGATCTGAAAGAGCGCGGGGTCGAGGTGATTTCTGTGTCCATTGATTCCCAGTTCACCCATAATGCTTGGCGCAACACGCCTGTCAATCAAGGCGGGATTGGGCCTGTGAAGTATACGATGGTGGCGGACGTCAAGCATGATATCGCACGTGCTTATGGTGTTGAGCATCCGGTGGCAGGCGTTGCGCTGCGTGGGACGTTTTTAATTGACAAAGCAGGGATCGTGCGCCATCAAGTAGTGAATGATCTGCCTTTGGGGCGTAACATGGATGAGCTGGTACGCATGGTCGATGCGCTGCAATTTCATGATGTGCATGGCGAAGTATGTCCTGCTGGATGGGCTCGTGGGGATGAGGGCATGAAGGCTTCTCCAGAGGGGGTTGCTGGGTATTTGGCAACACATTCTACAAAGTTATAGGTTTTTTGTTCTGTGCTCTAGTTGTCGGATGTTAAATTTGCTGCTAGAGTGAACGTGGGTTGCGATAAGTCGGACCCACCCGTCGGGTGTTATTAGGGGTGTGAGTAGATTTTTTTGTGCGAAAGCACTTGCAATTTCAAAAACATGTCGCTAGAATGCACGGCAACCGTTTCTGACGGAAGCATTTTCAGGGGTAACTTTGAAGGTGCGGGAGGGTTAGAAGCGTGCAGGTACCTGGCATTGTGCGGATTTTTCCGCATAAGGCTGAATAAGGCTTGTGTGGGGAATAATGCGAGTATCTGTCCACACGATTTTGATAGACTGATCTATTGATTAACTTTGAAGGGAGATTTTGACGTGAAACTCAAAACAATTGTTACGACTCTAGGCGTATTAGGATTGACAACTGCAGGTGTTGCTTTCGCTGCTGGCCAAAGCACAGATGCACAAGTTGCTCAGTTGCAAACACAACTTAACCAATTGCAAGCACAAGTCAACGCGATGTCTCAAACACATAGCGCAATGACTTCGGGCATGAATATGGTCCAAACCAACGCGATGTTGGCCCAAAACATGTTGAGCACCCAAACCGGTGTTGGCACAGAGATGACAATTCTGAACGCGCGTAAAGCCGGTCTGAATGGCGATCTGTACATCGGCGGTCAATTGAAGGGTGATGCGCAGTACACACGTACCAGCGTACAAGGCTCTGACTCCACAACCACCACGCATCAAGGCATCAGCTCTGACAGCGGCTTAGATGTGTTGGCGAACATCAACTCCTGGGTATCGGGTTTCATCTCGATCGATGGTTTTGACAGCGGATCCAGCATCGCAGCAAAAGATGCTTACATGGTGTTTGGTAACTTGAACATGACACCTGTATATGGCTTTGCTGGCCGTAAAGATGTTGACTTTGGTAGCTTCCAAACCGTTAACTTCTTTGCAGATCCTCTGACACGCTTCTTCGAAGCACGTGGCAACACCATGGGTGTTGGCTATGCTCAAAACGGCTTCAACGGCACATTCAGCGTGATGAATGGCGGTGCTCAAGCCGGTGTGATGAACGATGATGATGGTGACACCTATAACAGCATGTACACCAAGAACGCGAACCAAATCAACAACTTTGCGTTGAACGCCACCTATGGCCAAGACACAAGCGGTGTGAACTGGAACGTGGGCGCAGGGTACTTGAATGGTGCTGCTTCTGGCAAAACCAATGCAAACACCGTAGGTGCATGGGATGTCAACGCGCAAGCGATGGTAAACAACCTGACTGTAATGGCTGAGTTCGATCGTACAACAGGTGATGTTGGCAACGTGACAGCAACCAAAACAGACGGCACGCAGGAAGTATCTCTGGGTACGTTGAACAAAACTATCAGCGCATGGGACTTGGGTGCAGCGTATGCCTTCCCTGTGATGGGTCTTAACTCCAGCGTTAACCTGGACTACAGCGCCATCAAACTGGATGCGACCTACAGCCAATACGTATTGGGCTACAATGTCGAAGCCATGAAAAACATTTGGGTCGGTCTGCAATATTCCTACAACAAAGGGGATGTTGCTTCTGCAACCTCAACAACCAAAAACAACGCCTTGGCACTGGTTGGTACTGCTTACTTCTAAGCGGTCTGACTCGTATCAAAGTTGTCGTTATTGGCAATGTTTTGAATATCTTAAAAAGCCACCTTCGGGTGGCTTTTTTATTGGAAATGTGAGAAAGTGCTTTGTGAGTCAATCTGTGAATCCAATCAATGGGAGAAATGGCATGAGGGAACAGAGCGCAGCGCTCGATACT
>JAHFRR010000160.1 GCA_023266165.1 Thiotrichales bacterium | reverse complement strand
CCGATCCAAAGTAAAACGTATCATGCGCCGCTCGTGCGGGATGGTGCTTGGGGATATTCAACGCTGTAAAGTTATGGAAATCATCTTCAATCTCAGGGCCCTCTTCACTCTTAAAGCCCATCAACTGGAAAAACTGTGTGATTTTTTGTAAGGCTAAAGTCACAGGGTGAAAGCTCCCAAGAGACTGACCGATCCCTGGCAACGTCACATCCACAGATTCCTGTACCAGCTGGGTTTGCATCGCTTGCTGCGCCAACGTATCTTGGATATTTTTAAAGGCTTCCTGCAGAATCTCCTTGAGGTGATTCACCTGCTGGCCCATGTGCTTTCGGGCTTCAGGATCCATCTGCCCTAAGGCTTTGAGCTGCTCTGTCAAGACGCCCTTTTTCCCTAGATAGTGGACTTTGAGGTCTTCAAGAGATTTGAGATCAGCAGCCTGAGCCATGGATGTGAGGGCTTCGTGTTCGAGCTCTTTCAATAAATGCGACATCATATGTACCCCTCACCCTCGAAACCTTCGGTTTCTCGACCTCTCCCTCAAGGGGAGAGGTGACTCACGCAACAGAAATAAACAAGGGACGTCGACCACTACAGCCTCAGCCCCTTTACTTGATCACCTCAAATAGCGCTAAACCAATGCCGCCTTGGCCTTCTGAACCAATACACCAAAGGCTGTCGCATCATGCACGGCGATATCTGCCAAAATCTTACGATCGACTTCAATCCCAGCTTTTTTCAAGCCATTCATAAACTGACTGTAGTTCACATCGTGCAACCTGGCTGCTGCGTTAATACGCACAACCCAGAGCTGTCGGAACTGCCGCTTGCGCTGACGACGATCGCGATACGCATACTGCGCCGCTTTAATGACGGCCTGTTTCGCTACGCGATAGGTACGGCTTCGCATGCCATAGTAGCCCTTCGCTTGTTTTAAAATCTTTTTGTGCCGGGCACGTGCCGTAACACCTCGTTTTACTCTTGCCATAGTGTCTCTCCAAAATTAAAAAAAATATCAATAATATCAATAATATCAATAGTCAATATTAGGAATTCGGAAGCAATTGCTGGATCGCTGCATGATTGGATGGATGCACCATCGACATGCCTCGTAAGCCCCGTTTCCGCTTGGTGGACTTCTTGGTCAAGATATGGCTGCGGTTCGCTGCACGGTGTTTAAACCTGCCGCTGCCCGTTTTTTTGAAGCGCTTTGCAGCACCTCGACTGGTTTTGATTTTTGGCATTTGTTTCTCCTATATTATTAACACCCGGAAAGCATAAAATCTTAACATAGATTCTAATTTTTTATACTCGCAAGGTATGCCATCATAAATATTTTTTAGATATTTACTTTTTGCTACGTTTGGGGCCTACCATCATCATCATCTGGCGCCCCTCCACTTTGGGTCGTGATTCCACGTCTCCAAATTCTGTTAAATCCTTCTCTAATCGCTCCATCATCCCATCACCCAGCTCTTTGTGAGCCATCTCGCGACCCCGAAATCTCAAGGTGATTTTAACTTTGTCGCCTTCATTTAAAAACTCAATAATCTTGCGGAGCTTCACTTGGTAATCCGCCACATCAGTTGCAGGGCGCAGCTTGATTTCTTTGACTTGCGTGACCTTCTGTTTTTTCTTGGCTTCACTTTTTTGTTTGTTTTGTTCAAACAAAAACTTACCATGGTTCATGATACGACAGACAGGCGGCACTGCAGTCGGAGATATCTCTACCAAATCCAGGCTCAAATCCATCGCCATTCTCAGCGCCTTTGCAACGGGGACAACTCCCACTTGGTTGCCCTCTGCATCAATCAACCGGACTTCCGGTGTTGTAATCTCATCGTTGATGCGAGTTTCCTGACTTTTCTCTTTAATTATTTTGACTCCCAAGTTTAATGATCTATCTACTCTTTCGCGCCACCGCCAACTGCCAGTGCTCTAGCAACGCATCTAAGGATAAAGTCCCTAGCACTTCCCCCTCACGCGTACGCACAGACACCGTGCCTTCTTGCTGCTCTTGGTCACCCAACACCAACAAATAAGGCACGCGCGCTAACGTATGCTCGCGGATTTTAAACCCAATCTTCTCATTTCTCAAGTCTAATTTTACACGAACGCCTGCCAGACGCAAGTTTTTTGCTAAACTTTCTGCATAAGCATCCTGTCGATCCGTAATGGTCATCACCATCGCTTGTGTGGGCGCGAGCCATACGGGGAACTTCCCTGCGCAATCTTCAATGAGAATCCCAATAAATCTTTCGAGAGAACCCACAATCGCCCGATGGAGCATCACGGGTGTACTTTTCTGACTGTCATCGCCCACCACTTCTGCCTCCAAGCGCTCAGGCATGGAAAAATCCACTTGAATGGTTCCACATTGCCACCGTCGTCCGATCGAGTCTTTCAAGTGAAATTCAATTTTAGGACCATAGAAGGCCCCCTCGCCTTTGAGCAGATCAAAGGGAATTGCCTTATCTTGCAAGGCTTTCATCAAAACATTTTCTGCTTTATCCCAGCTAGCCTCGCTGCCAATACGGTTGTCAGGGCGCAAAGCAATTTTGACTTCAAACGCCTTAAATCCAAAATCTTGATAAACCTCAAATGCCTGATCGACCATTTGAGAGACTTCAGATTGCACCTGAGACTCCAAACAAAAAATATGCCCATCATCTTGCGTAAAGCTACGTGCACGCATCAAGCCATGCAGCGACCCTGAAGGCTCATTGCGATGCACAATGCCAAACTCCGCTAATCGAATAGGCAGCTCTTTATAGCTGTGCAAATGGGCATTGTATACTTGGACGCAGCCAGGACAGTTCATGGGTCGAATGGCATACTCTCGATTCTCAACTGCCGTGGTAAACATATTGCTCGCGTATTTGGATCGATGTCCAGACTTTTCCCATAAGCTCAAATCCGCAATCAAAGGGGTTTTAATCTCTTCGCAGCCGTACTTTGCATTACTGGCACGCATGTAATCTTCGAGTACACGCCAAATCTTCACACCCTTGACATGCCAGAAGGCAATACCAGGCGCTTCTTCCTGGAGATGAAACAGATCTTGCTGCTTGGCAATCTTGCGATGATCCCGTTTCTCGGCCTCTTCCAATTGATGCAAATGCTCAGCAAGGGTTTTGTGATCAAAAAATGCAGTGCCATAAATTCTCTGGAGCATCTG
>JAHFRR010000159.1 GCA_023266165.1 Thiotrichales bacterium | reverse complement strand
TCCCTGAAATCTCTGAAGCCTTGCGTTTAACCGAGGAGATGGCCTATTCCGATGAGGATCTGATTGTCTATGACCGCTATTGGGACGTGATTCGCACGGAAAAGACTTTAAGCGAAGGGCGCTATTCTGAAGGCTTAGCGGTAGGTCGTGCTGAAGTCAAAGCCAGTGTGGGTACAATTGCGAGAAACATGTTTTCCCAAGGGCTGCCCCTAGAAACCATTGCGGCCTGCACACAGGTTTCGCTGGCTGAGTTGAAGCACCTATTAGGGCTCTGAAGCAGTCAGTCTAAAACATTTCAAACAGCAAGATACTGTGCGGGATCCAAAGTGTTTGCTTGATAAAACGCGAGATCTTGTTCGGCACAAATCCCCGGGTAGTCACCTGAGAGAGGCTGAAATTGAGGGTCATGAAGCTGTTTAATGATTTGAATATGCAGGTGCGCCAGCCATCCGCCGTTTTCATCCGTGCTGCCCATATGACCTAAGAGATCTCCTGCGCGATAGGTTTTATGAAGAGACCAGGTGCTTAAGTCTTTTCGGGACAGATGGCCGTAGAGGGTATAAAATTTTACAGATCCCCATTCATGCACTAAGATCAACGTAGGGCCATAGTCTCCAGGGCGATTGTTATCTTGAAAGCTATGCACCACGCCGTCCCAAGGGCAATAGATAGGAGTGCCTACAGGTGCCCCAATATCTAAGCCTAAATGAAACTCACGCGTGCCTTCATAGATCACACGTTTTTCAAGATAGCGACCTATCGAATAGGGGGTTTGAGCGTGTTGAAGTGCTGTAAGAATATAATGATTGACCGTGTTTAAAAAATTATGGCTTAAATTATTTTTTTTTAATAATTGCGATAAAATTAGATTTTGAGGGGAAAGATCTAAAATTAATTTTTTGGCGTTCAGAATTTCAGAGGTGAATAGCGGGTGAGAGGGATGTTTTTTAAGAAATGATTCTATATATTCAGGCATGATGATTCACTCAGCTCCCCCCGCAAATCCGCACTCAAAGCATGGGCGATTTGATCTCGAGGCCATGGTTTGCTTAAGAGGTAGTGAAGCTTGGTGAGGGCTGCTTCAGGTGTCATATCATGCCCTGAGATCACGCCTGCCTCTAACAACGCATGGCCTGTGGCATAGCTTTGCATGTGTACTCTGCCCTTCAGGCATTGGGTAACGTTCAAGATCAAGATCCCCCGCTGTGTGGCATCTCGTAGGGTTTTGAGAAACACAGGATGATTGTTCGGGGCATTGCCTGAGCCATACGTTCCCAGTACCAGGCCTTCAAGTGGAAATGCTAGCACATGCTGAATCCAGCGATCACAGATCCCAGGAAAAAGCTGGAGGTAAGCCAGGGTTGGGGTTCTTATTTCTTGGAGTGATAGGTTGTCGTGGGGGGCAGGCGGGTGCCTGATGTAGGCTTTATGAAAGCGCATATCGACGCCTGCTTCTGCGAGCAGTGGATATCGGGGGGAGTCAAATGCATTGAGGTTTTCAGAGTCGATCTTACGCGCGCGATTGCCTCGCATGAGTTTGCCATTGAAATAGATGCAGACCTCAGGAATGGGGGCTTGGTTGAGAATATAGAGGCTGTCAATCAGGTTTCGATCTCCATCGGATCTCAACTGGCTTAAAGGAATCTGAGAGCCGGTACAGATCACGGGTTTTCTGAGGTGCTCTAGCATAAAAGATAGGGCAGAGGCCGTATAAGCCAGGGTGTCTGTGCCATGTAATACCAAGAAGCCATCATAATGGGCATCGTGTGTGAAAATATCTTTTGCGATCTTCATCCAATCAGAGGGGGTAGCATTGGCAGAATCTAAGAGGGGTGTGTGCTCGATCAGATCATAGGTGGGCAGATGAGTATCGCAGCGATGCGTGAGTTTCTCGAGCGCTGAG
Organism: Thiotrichales bacterium; assembly: GCA_023266165.1. Lineage (GTDB taxonomy): Bacteria > Pseudomonadota > Gammaproteobacteria > Francisellales > CACEW01 > JAHFRR01. The sequence continues at coordinate 1,287 of JAHFRR010000159.1, read as the reverse complement.
GCGAGATGTCCAGACCTGGGCTCAAGACCCTGAGGGGTTGCCGCCATTCCGATGGTGCCGCCCGTATTGAGAATTAACACATGCTTGCGCAAGAGAATATCCCTCATATCAATAACAGGGGAAGGTTGGTCGGGGTAGAGAGATTCGAACTCCCGACATCTTGCTCCCAAAGCAAGCGCGCTACCAGACTGCGCTATACCCCGATGGTATGAAAAGTTCGTGGTGGGTGCTGAGGGGTTCGAACCCCCGACCCTCGCCTTGTAAGGGCGATGCTCTACCAGCTGAGCTAAGCACCCACGAACACGGGCATTATACGGGTCTCGGTTGAAGTGTCAAGGGTTTTTTGACTATTGTATAGGTTCAGGCATTTTGAGACTTTTGTGAGGCCTCCAATTGGTATTGGTGAATATACTGAATTGGAGTGAGGCCGTCGAGGGCTTGATGAGGTCGATAGGTGTTATATTTTTTAAGTGCTTGATGGAGTTCGACTTGGATGGAGCCAATAGTATCAGCAAGTATTTTGTCTGAGGCGTAGAATTCTTCTTTGAAGATTCGGTTACCACGCTCGACCCCGCCATTTATTTTGGGGCTCTTTGGGGGTAAGACAAAGAGTTCAATACCCAGGTCATGGCAAGCTGTTTCGAACTCGTCTCTAAACTCTGAGCCTCCATCTACTTGAATGGAAGAGATGGGGAATGGGGTTCGCCTGAGAAGTTCTATGAGGAAGTTTTTGGCACATCTGCTCGTTGCACGGCTGAATACACGCGCATAGATGTATTTTGACTTTCTCTCCCAGGCTTGGAAATGCTTGACTTGAACGCCATTGAGATACTTGCTGGTATGATCTATTTGAACCCGTTCGCCCAGCTGCATTTTCTGGTAATCTTTATAGGTGAACGCTTTGGCATGGCCTTTGCTAAAATCGCGGCTACGTTTGGCTCTGGGGGCTGAGCGTGATTTTGAGATGAGGCCCTTTTCCAGCAAATGATTGAGAATACGTCCTACGGTACTTTCACTGAGAGGACAGTCATGATCTCGAGTGAGAATCACAGCAATTTTAGCTTTCCCATAGGTTGGGCTGTCCCTGCGGATCATGAGCACTAACTGCTTCTCAGACTCTCCCCATTGTGGTTTGCTCAGCTTTCTGGGCTTTTTAGAGGGTGGAGAAATCCCTTTATTGAGCATAGCTAACACTCTCTTTGCGCGATAGTACGTTGCGCGAGAATACCCAACAAACGCTGCAATGCTATCAGGATCTGTACCCGCGGCCTTTAGGGATTCCCAGTG
>JAHFRR010000158.1 GCA_023266165.1 Thiotrichales bacterium | reverse complement strand
TGAAAAGTCGCCTGAATCGCGGGTAGCGCCGTATTCACAATCGTTAAATCCAGACATCCCAGAAAATTGAGAATCCCCATGCCAATCAGCGCCAGTGTTGTTTTTCTCATTTTTCTTCCTTGAACGAAGTTGCTAGCGCAACAATTATTACCCTGTAAAGAAAAAGTCGAATAAAAAAATAAATCATATAAAGTGCTCCGCTCTGTTGGATAATGTAGTTGCGAAACAAACATCGACAAACAAGAAGCAGAGCCTACCTGTTTGCTGATGTGGTTTTGCAATCACAAACCAAACAGGAGAGACTATTATGACAAAGTTACGCGATAAAATGAAGGAGGAGATGGCCTTGAGGCATTTTGCCCCAGGGACGCAATCTCAATACTTGCGAGCGGTGATTAAACTGGCCGTCTATTACAACAAATCTCCAGCTAAATTAAGCGAGCAGGAACTGCGCGCTTTCCTGCTGTTCATGGCCAAACAGGAACACTGCTCCGCCTCAACGTACAATGTGATGCTTCACGGCTTAAAGTTTTTTTATCGGACGGTGCTCGGCAATAAAATATTAGCCTTTGAGTTTCCCTGCATGCGGGAAGCGCAGAGATTGCCGGATATTTTGAGTCAAGAGGAAGTGACACTGATCATCAAAGCGACGCGGAATATTAAACACCGAACGCTGCTGATCCTGATTTATGGTGCGGGATTACGGGCCTCTGAGGCAGGCTCCCTGAGAGCGCGGGATATTGATCGCGATCGCAGATGTATTCATGTCCGCGAAGGCAAAGGCCGGAAAGACCGCTATGTGCCGCTCTCACCTGTGATGCTGAATGCGCTCCAGGATTACTGGAAGGCCTGTCGCGTAAGAGAAGCTAAAACGGACAACCCTCTTATCTTCCCGGGTGATCAGGGCTCCGCCTTGTCGGCGTCGAGTGTTGGGGCGATTTACACGCGTTCGAAGAAACAAGTTGGCATCCAAAAACAGGGAGGCGTTCATGCACTGCGCCATGCCTTTGCAACGCATTCACTTGAGGCCGGGGCTGACTTATATGCAATCAATAAAATCTTGGGCCACGCTGCTATGAGCTCAACGGTGCGTTATTTGCGGATGACCGACAAAACCCTCCAGATGGTTGAATCTCCAGTTGAACGCTTGAATTTGTAGGCGATTTTTTTACGTGTGTGATTCAGTGCCACTCCTTAAAAAAATATCGATCGAATTAGCAGATATCATGAGGCGCGATGGGGAAGCCTATCGCCAAAAGCACGGCGTATCTGTGCCTCAGGACAAAGCACTTCGGGCGATCACAGCATGCCGAACCTCCGTATTGGGTGGGCACCTATACGCCTGCACGCATTGTGGGGCGACGGAGGCGCAGTATAATTCCTGCCGCAATCGTCATTGCCCCAAGTGTCAGACGGTCAAACAGCTGCGTTGGCTCGAGCAACGTAAAACTGAATTGCTGCCGGTTCAGTACTTCCATGTCGTGTTTACGATTCCTCACGAATTGAATGGAATCGCTGGATACAATCAGGCGCTGATTTACAATCTGCTCTTCAAAGCCGCCTGGAGCACCATTCGTACGCTGGGACTGGATCCCAAAAGGAAGTTGGGTGGCAAAATGGGTATGCTGTCGGTTCTGCACACCTGGGGGCAGACGCTGACTCAGCATATCCATCTGCACTGCATTGTTCCAGGTGGTGCGTTGTGTGAGGGTGAGGATGGGCCAGAATGGCGTAGTTGTAAGGGATCGTACCTGTTTCCAGCTAAAGTGATGTCACGACTTTATGGGCGGATTTTTTTAAACCTATTGAAAAAGGCGTATCACAATAATGAGCTGAAGTTTCAAGGTGCAATGGCTGACTTTGCCGAGCCGGAGGCGTTTACAGCACTGCTGGATGCACTGTACCGCAAAGAGTGGATTGTTTATGCCAAAGATCCATTCAATGGCGCCATCGGTGGGCTGGAATATATTACGCGCTATGTCAGTAAAATCGCCATTGGAAATGAGCGGATTCTATCCTGTGAGAACGGCAAAGTCCGCTTCAAATATACAGACTATGCGGATCATAACAAAGCAAAAATCATGACCCTGGATACGGACGAATTTATCCGGCGGTTTTTATCACACGTCTTGCCAGATGGGTTTATCCGGATTCGCTCATTTGGATTTTGGTCTAATGCCGGCAAAAAGAAGTCTCTCAAACAGATTCGATCGCTGCTGCCACAGCAGAAAGAGCAGATTTACGACCCCACCGAGACCCCTGCTGAATTGATTGAACGCATCACAGGTCAGGATATCTTCCAATGCAAACAGTGCAAGATAGGCCAGCTCAAAGTGATTAAGTCATATCCCAGCTTTAGGCAATCACTTCAATATCTGGACACTTCATGATGATGAATCGGACTCAGTCATTCACAAAAAACCAGGTCTCAAAAAATTCTGGAATGCCCAGAAGGCTGGCGCTCAGCCCTGATTCAGATCAGGCATCAAAAAGCGGACAAGTCTGCTCTGACAGGGGAATTCCTCAGGGCATATGGGTCAAAACAGAAATGCTGACAGGGTTATTTCCAGTCAAAAGCAAATTTAATCATCAGCTCTATTTCAAGATGGAAGGCCTCAAAAAAAAGCAATCCCCATAGCTGCACTGCCTGGTGAGCAACTTCATTCAATGAGTCTTTTTTACAATGCTAACCAGCGTGGCTTGGGCTCTGCACGGCTGTTTGTGGACGCACTGTGAAAAAGACGCTATTCATTACACTGCGCCTCCAGGAGTTCCCGCTGAGGCTGGAGCAAGCCATGGTACAGCCAGGCAAAATATGAGAGGGAAGCCGCTGCCCTGCAGACTGGCTGCCTGATTGAGTTTTAAGATTGTGACATTGAAGGATTAGGGTTTAATTTCGAACGGTCAGTGGGCTAGCCTGTATCAATAATAATGGGGCGAGATTTTTGAACGCCATAGGCAAGAGCCCGCAAGAACTCATCCCATGTTGTAAAAAGATATTCTTTGCAATGTCGACGCCAGGTTTCCCAGAGGTGCCTTTTTGTTTCTAATCGCTTTAAAGCCGCCTGGAATAATGGACAGCAAAGCTGTTGAATTTGATCAATTAAAAAAGCCAGCATCATCAAATGCCCCATGACTGTGCTGAGATTTTTGTCGCCATGACCAAAGTTGTGTTCGAAATGGTAACCCTGATT
>JAHFRR010000157.1 GCA_023266165.1 Thiotrichales bacterium | reverse complement strand
GAGCGGGTCTTATCGATTGGTGTCACGCCAGATCGCGTAAGCTTTGGAAACACCATCAAGAAAGCGCGAGATGTCAAAACCTTCTATGAGCGCGGCGTGAGACTCTTTGCAACCGACAGCGAGCAAGACCTGCGGACGATTGCTTGTGAAGCGCCTGGATCCAAAATCTACGTGCGGGTGATTACCGAAGGCGGCGAGACCTCTGACTGGCCTTTGTCTCGAAAATTTGGGTGCCACACGGATAAAGCGGTTGATCTTCTCCTCTTGAGCCGAGAGCTAGGGCTTGAGCCTTATGGCGTTTCCTTTCATGTCGGTTCCCAGCAACGCGATATCGGTGTGTGGGATGGCGCGCTTTCCAAAGTCCACTCGATCTTCACCCGTATGACGCAAGAAGGGATTCATCTCAAGATGGTGAACTTAGGCGGAGGCTTTCCGGCGCAATATCTCGACGAAACCCATCCTATCAAGACCTATGCCCAAGAGATCTTGCGATTCTTGCAAGATGACTTTGCAGATCAAATGCCTGAAATTATTTTCGAACCCGGAAGATCTTTAGTGGGCGAAGCAGGCGTGCTCATCACAGAGGTGGTCTTGGTGTCTAAAAAAGCAAAAAATGATTTAAATCGCTGGGTCTTTACAGATGTGGGTAAGTTCAGTGGCATGATCGAAACCCTGGGCGAAGCCATTAAATACCCGCTACACGTCGAGCGACAACCAGAGCCTTTGGAGGATATCGGCCCTGTGATTATTGCCGGCCCTACCTGTGACAGCATGGACATTCTCTATGAAGCCCACCAGTACGAGCTGCCTTATAACCTCCAACCTCAAGACAGGCTTTACTGGTTTGCAACAGGGGCGTACACCACCAGCTATAGCTCGGTTGAGTTCAATGGGTTTCCGCCTTTAAAGGCGTACTATATCTAGTGTTGTCGAGACTTCATCACCCGCACCAAATACACCGCCTGGATCACGAGGAAAATCACCGTCAAGGCTGTCATTCCGAATACTTTGAAGTCCACCCAGATCGCTGTTGAATAAAAGTGAGCGACCACCGCATTGAGCGTCCCCAGACCTATCATAAACCAGCCCCACATCCCATTGAGCCTTTGGTACACGGGCTTTGGCAGGCTGACATTGCCCCCCATCATACGCTCAATCAAGGTTTTTCGTGTCAACCACCCGCTGAGCAAAAACGCTGCCCCAAATAACCAATTGATAATCGACACCTTCCATTTCAAAAATGCCGGATCATGAAAATAAATCGTCAACCCACCAAACAACATAATCAAGATAAACGCGATCCAGTACTGGCTCCCTACTCGCTTCTGCCAAAACCATAGAATCACAATCTGCAAAAGCGATGCAGCCATCAAAACCCCTGTCGCGACAAAGATATTCCAAACTTTATACGCGATAAAAAACAAAAGCAAAGGGAAGAAATCGAGCCAGAATTTCATGCACAGCATCCTTTAAAAATTAACCCACCCATGCTAGCATATCCCAGATTTTTGTGCCATAACCCGATTGAGGATACTCATGACCCCTACCAACAGAAATCCGCTCTTATTCGCCGTGCTGATGATGACTATTGTGATTGATGTAATGGGGATGGGATTGGTGATTCCTGTCTTGCCCGGACTTTTGCTGTCCCCGCACAGCCACTTGATTCCAGAGAGTACAAGCCTGCTCTCTCGCGATTGGCTTTATGCCATCACCATGGGGGTATGGCCCCTGGGTATGTTCTTTGGTAATGCTTTTGTCGGCGCACTCTCAGATCGCCTCGGGCGTAAACCCCTGCTGCAAGGTTCGCTCTTAGGTATGAGCCTCACCTACGGTTTAGGCTGGCTGGGGATTGTGATCCACAACCCCTTTTTGTTTATTATCAGCCGACTGCTCAATGGTATTGCCAGTGGCAGCTTTGTGCTCGCGCAAGCCAGCGTGATTGACATCAGCCCTCAAAATCGCGTCACACAAAACATTGGTTGGATTACCTTTGCGGCAACGTTTGGATTCGTCATTGGGCCTCTGTCGTCCTCTTTGATGCTCTTGATACTCCACCAGCTCTACGCGCCCTTTATCTTAGCAACTGGTTTAGCGCTGGTGAATTTATTGCTACTGACGCTCTTATTGCCCAAAAGCACGCAGCAAATTTCAAAAAACCCCACACACTTTCTTAAAATCTTATTTGCTTTTACCATTTTACTCCGAGACAAAAGAATTCGTATTCTAGGGCAAACTTTCTTGATTTTTCAAATCGCATGGGGCTTCTATGTCCAAGATATTATGGCCTTTATGGCTCAGCGAGAACACTTGGGTGCTGTAGGCGAGGCGCTCTTTATGTCAGTCTTCGGAATTGGTTCTGTCTTGAATTTATTGCTGGTACAGCCCAGGCTCTTGAAAAAATACCCCCTCAAGCGTGTGGCTTGGATAGGACTACTCGCTTTCTCGATCCTCATGGCCCTTTTCCCATTGTACCACGGCATTGGACTGTGGGTTTCTGCAATGCTACTATGCGGCGCAAACGTTTTACTCTACAGCGCCTTGATGGGCCTGTTTTCCAGCGCTGTAGGGCCTGATGAACAAGGCCAGATCATGGGGTCGGCAGGCTCTCTTTTTGGAATTGCATGGAGCATCAATGCCATCACTCTCGGGCCCTTGATGCACTGGTCTTTGTATGCCCCGATCGAGCTCGCCGTTCTTTGCTTGGTCGTTGCAATCTGGCGGTTTCGGGGGTTGGTATGATTGACGCCTTGCGTATGATTCATTAGACTCCACCGCATCTTCAGTAAAAGAATGTCCTGTTACTATGGATATTGCAATATGTCGTGTAATGTCATAGTCAGGTGCTTGAGAAACATGAGTTAGGGGAAATTTTTGAGGGGTGAAGCAATGAGAAATAATGATTCGCGTGGCGTGTTGCATTGTCATCATTCCCGTGAAAGCAAGAATCCAATCTTAAAAATCCTCGGCACTGTGATGCTCTTGCTGATCGCAGGGCTCTCTCTTTCTGGCTGCGGCTTTCATCTGAGAAAACCCATTGTGCTGCCGCCCACTATTCACAGCCTTTATGTACAAACCAGCGAGCCTAATCGATCTTTTATCATTACCTTGAAAGATCTTTTAGCTTCCAACAATCTCGCTATCGCCCCTACCCCCCAACTGGCTGATGTCACGCTCATCATTCATAGCATCACCC
>JAHFRR010000038.1:8869-10458 GCA_023266165.1 Thiotrichales bacterium | reverse complement strand
ACGGCTTCCCAGAGATTTGTCATTCCCGCGCAGGCGGGAATCCAGGATCTTCAAGCCTTGGACTGGATCCCCGCCTACGCGGGGATGACAGAATGTGTCAGTTGTTTTCGCTAAACCTCTATCTCTTTTACTTCCCCAGAAAATATATGAAATTACTGATATTATTTTGTAAAAAGATGTTGACAAGGAGGGGGGGTCGTGGGAGAATGCGAACCAAGAAAGGATAAGAAGGAGAGGTTGGGATGCTTGATGCTTATAATAAAACGATCGCCACAATCGCTGTCAATAGAGGGCCTCTAAAACACCCAGCCCCACTTGATGCGAAGCGATGTCAGTTCGTTCTTCGCCACAAAAACCAAGACCCAAAGGAATTGTCAACATTTCTTAAAGAGTACAAAACTGACAATATCAGTTCCCTTGAGCTGCTCGAAAAGTTTAACTCAGCAACATATGGTTTTTATGCAGAAAAAACTTCAGGAACACCATCATCTGAGACTAAAAATGACATCTCAAAAGAGGCTCGGAAGGCTGCTGCAGATTCCGCAGACGTATGCGCTGCCTTTCTTGCTTTTCTTGGAGGTGACAAAAATTTATATAATCAGATTGAGCTCTACTGCTCGCAAGAAGCACTTAATGTTTTTATGGGTTTATTTAAAAATGAAGATGAGAATTATTATAAATTTGGGTTTCCTGAAAAGGTCTGCTATGTTGATGTGAGTGAAGAAAAGAAAATTACAGGCTTAACAGTTGAGTGCTCTCTTACGCATCTTTGTATAGGGGGAATAACCATTAATCTTGCCGGTAAAGCCAGTATTTCATGCAAGCCTAACCCAGAGTACTGGCAAAAAAACATTCAGGACGCAGAAGACGGTACCTTAGATAGAGGCTATTGGATGCTAGAGGGAAAGCCTCGCTTCACAGGTTTCGTACAAACTGTGGCAGAAAACTCAACGACTACAGTTGCATGGCCAATCAACCATCCTTGGAATGAAATCCAGTCCATCATTCTCAAACAAGATGCTGCTCATCTCAATCAATTTACGGTAATCTGGAAGAAAGCCGTTGACGAGCTTATAGAACTCCCCGGCGTAGTGACTGTCATTCCTTCTCAGAGCGGCGAGCGTACCTATTACAGCACAACCCTTTTAACAGTGCTGCATCAGCTTGCAGTTTCAGGTCATACCAGCACATTCAGACCAACTGATGCTGATCTTAAAGCTGCAAAGGCTGAAGCAGACCTTTATCCAAAGCTCTCAGTCATTGCAAACCCAAGAGACTATAACACTACAAATACAGAAGTAAACAAAGCGCAAGCCTTAATGTATTTTCAAGCAGATATCAAAACAATTTCAGAGCATAAGGAGCTACCATTATACTCAAAATTACATCTACTGCTATGCCTCTACCGTCATTTCTACCATCTTGAACTAGCAGGTCGCTTCCCACGCGATGGTCTGACGCCTATCAGTCGCTATAAATTGGATGGTCAATCCGTCTCAGAAACAACAAGCAGCATCCACAAAGCCTTTAAAGCAGGTATTCAGTGCGCGATGGCAGCGGACAAAGAAAATTATGGCCATCTTACAACC
>JAHFRR010000038.1:0-8859 GCA_023266165.1 Thiotrichales bacterium | reverse complement strand
CCTAGCAGGACTATCATTGGCAGAGCTTAGCTGCGATCGAGATGCAATCAAGAACTTACTCTTGATACAAAGGCGTCAGGTGCTTGCCGACCGAAAAGTATGGGCAGGAGTTGGCCTTTTAGCAGTTGCAGGGACAGCTATTGGCCTTACATGCTTGATATGTCCGCTCGTTGGAATTCCAATCGCCATTGGATTCGCCCTCACCGCAAAAATCGGTGGCGGTGTATTAGGCTTCACTGGGTTATGCTCACTTTCAGCCACTGCAGTTAAACGTGCAAGATCTGCAACAACAATTGCAAGCCTGAAAAACCAAAACTCAACTCTTGAAGTTCCAGGTATCTCAGAAAGTCTAGCTACCCCCAACTAACCCTCTCCATCTCCGGCAACACCCGCCGACTGAGCTCTGTATCTAGCTGCGCCTGGGTGAGAAGGCCCTCTTTCGCATCCGGATATCCAATCACAGACAAGCTGTTGAGAATCCCCTTACGCATAGAGTCTTCAACAGAATTCCCTGAAAACAGGCTGCCTACAAAGGCGGAACCAAAAGCATCGCCTGCGCCCAAAGTGTTGACAACGTTGACACTCAAGGATTTTTGGAAATAAAGATGCTCGGGAGTTGCGACATACACCCCTTCAGCGCCGTTGGTCACAGCGACAACTTGAGGGCCAAGGCTTAAAACCTCTTTGAAAAACTGCCGCAAGTTAAAATGCACATCCTGAAAACGCACCATCTGGTCAAAGAGCTTATTACCATCAAAACTCGCTTTATTGGCTTCTAGGTATTCTCGAATATGGTTATCTTCATGCACCAGAGACAGCATCAGTTGCTGGGCTTCTTCGTAGTTTAAGATTAAGGTATGGATACCTGAAAGCGCGGATTTCAAAAAGCTTGACCCTCGCTTTAATTGACTGATGCCAGGATTGACCGCAACGCGAGAATGCAACGCATTGGCACGGGAGACCAGAATAGGCAACACTGCAGCGGATTTTTGACTGAGGGAGGTCACATAGATAAAATCTGCTTCAACCAATAAGCTGTCGGGGATATCAGCGGGCACAAGCTCCGTATTCGCGCCGCGATAGGCAAAAACCGTGCGATCCCCTGACAGCGAGGGCACGACAAAAGAGCTCCCCGTGCCAGACTGTTCGCTCTTGACGATATGGCTCACATCCATGCCATAACCCACCAGCTCTGATTTGACCTGATCTCCCATCAAATCTCGCCCGACTTTGCACACCAGGCGAACGCTTAACCCTTGCCGCAAAAAAGACACCGCGGCGTTGGTTGCCCCGCCTCCGGTACTGGAGCGCTGCGACGTTACTTCAATCTTCTTGCCCTCTTCCAGTAAAAGATAGCGCTTGGTTTGGTTGATAGAGCGCTGCTCGAGGGTCTCCATGTTTTCATAGGCGATGATCGTATCAATGGTCGCCCCGCCGATAACTAAAACTTTTTTCATAATGCGTATGATCCCTCTTGAATAAACCCTCGGCCCTATTTTAACACACAAACCTCTGAGGCTTGATAATCGCTGAGCGAGGCTGTGGCAATAGGTTTGCCATCAATTTGGGTTGCGCTCTTGACCAGGGCATCTTCAAACTTAGGAGCAAACCAGTATTCGGTTTGGATTTGATGCTGGTTGAGCATATAAGTTGTCTGAAGCTCAATGCTGGCAAACTCTCCTGCGGGAGTGGACACAGGCGTCGACCCTAGATTCTCAAAAACCAAGGGCAAAAGCTCTGCTTGCTGCTTTTGCGTGAGCATGACCACTTGGATGGGAAAGCTTTTTTGCATGGGCCCTTGCATCACATCGCTTTGAAGCTGTAAGGGCATGGTTAACGTGTCTAGGGCATAGGGCGCTAGGGGCATGCTGAAATCTTTCAAATGATTATGTGAGATGGTGATGGTGTTCGCCTTCCTGTCAAAATCAATCTGGATATGATTGCTTTTGTTGACATAGCGGATGGGTAAAAGCGCTGGATTGTTTGGGACGATCTGCCCAGTCACCTGCTCATTTAAGACTTCTGAGAAAAAATATTTATGGGCTTGAGTGAAAGACGTGAATTGATAGCCTGAGGCCGTGGGGCTCAGGTTTTGCTGAATCGTGCCGGTAACAGCCCCCTGAAAAACATACTCAGCATGGTACGCAGGGATTTGGCAGCTGGCAAAGCTGAGTGCCACACTGCTTGCACAACCCAACACGCCTACTTGAAATGCTTTGATGCAAAAATAATTGAACTTCACAATTTCTTCTCCCATAAATCTGGCCGATGGCTTTTTGTAAGCGCCATCGCTGTTTTAAGGCGCCATGCCTCAATCTTTTCATGATGCCCTGAGCGCAAGACCTCTGGCACCTCTAAACCCTCCCACACCCACGGACGTGTGTAATGTGGATGGTCTAAAAGCCCTGACTCAAACGAATCTTGCACGGCAGAGTCTTGATCGCCCAACACACCTGGAATAAACCGAGCGAGGGCATCCATCACGATCTGCGCAGGCAACTCGCCTCCACTCAGGACATAATCGCCGACTGAGAGCTGAAAATCAACTCGAGTCATGAGAAAACGCTCATCTACCCCTTCATAACGACCACACACCAGGATCAATTTAGCAGGCAAGGCTTGTGCTAACACGCGTGCCTTCTGATGCGAGAAGACCTCCCCTTGCGGGGAAAGATAGCACACGGGGGTATCGAGACCCAATTTTGCTTTAAGATGATCCACTGACTGCGCCAAAGGCTCTGCCATCATTACCATCCCAGGGCCGCCCCCGTATGGCCTGTCATCAATGGTGTGATGGGCATCCTCTACAAACACTCGGGGATTGATGATGTCACAGGTGAGCAGCCCTGAGGCAAACGCCCGTCCGACAACCCCGTGAGACAAAAATCCTGCCAATAACTCAGGCAGTAGGGTGACGATACCGAATTGGTAAGAAGGGTGAACACCTGTCATTTTACTCACCCCTCACCCTTGAAGCCTTTGGCTTCTCGACATCGAACACAAGATCAGGGTATCTATACATCTTCTGAAAGCCTTGATTGGCCAGACTTGTCGGGTCTATGTCATTTTGAGTGGTCAATTCCAAAGAAGAAAAAACTTTCGCATAGAACTCTTCATCCCTTCCTCCCTTGCGGAGGAAGGTTAGGATGGAGGGTAAATTTTGGAACAACACAGCCGGAACCCCTTCAAACACAATAGTTTTGCCTGGTTGTCCCCTCCACCCTAACCCTCCTCCACAAGGGAGGAGGGGACTTGAAAAGCCCTACCCATCAAGCATTCCAGCAAGATGTGTGGGCCTCTTAGCCCTCAAGGGGAGAGATGACCTTACAACGGCAATCAAAGCCTAAAGCCCAAAGCCTAAAAATCCGGATCCCAGTCCACTGTGATCACACGTGCTGTCAGATCCACATTCAAAATAACAGGGGGAATAAAAGGGACTAAGGTCGGCACATCGCCTTTGACATCCAAAATATCACTTGCACCTGCATTAAAAACTTGATCGACAACTCCTAACACACGCCCCTCACGGGTGATCACCTGAAGGCCTTCCAGGTCTGCCCAATAATATTCTCCAGCATCTGGAGTGGGGAGATCTGTTTTGAGGATGGCAATCTCTTGATTCACAAAGCGCCGCGCTAAATCGCGATCGGGATATTGAGGGAAAGAAATCAAGAGGCTATTGCCTTGCATGCGAATCTCATGCACAGGCATAGGCACAAACCCTACACGATCTTGAAGAAACAACGTGGGATAGTCTAAGAGCTTTTCATAGGGATCCGTAAAAGAGTGAAGCTTAAGCTCACCCTTCACCCCATACGGGGCACCGATTTTTGCGATCACACAGTACTTTTCAGCACCCATAGCCCACCCGAATGCTTACGCTTGGACAGCTTTACGCGCCTGCTTCACCAGAGAGTGAACACGCTCAGAAGGCTGAGCACCTTGAGACACCCAGTAATCCACACGACTTAAGTCCAAGCGCAGGCTTTCTTCATTTGCAGCTGCAATCGGATTGAAAAACCCAATGCGCTCGATGAATCGACCATCCCGAGGACAGCTTTTCTCAGCCACAACCACTTGATAAAAAGGACGCTTCTTCGCCCCGCCCCGTGTTAAACGAATGACTACCATATGCTTAAGCTCCTTATCAGCCACCAAATAAATTCAGAAAGACGGCGTATTATAACGACTTTCAGAGCAAATGCAATGTTTGTTTGGGGCAGAGAAGAAAAATTTAGTGCGCGGTCCATCTGACTCAACTTATATCACAATCCAAATGCTGATGCATTAACCATTATTCCTCGTCGTTGTTACATCATGAGCCTCATCTACGCGTTGCATCTTATTATAACCTGCTGCTTGAGTAGTTATCGTCTGAACGGGCGTAGTAGCAGTCGCCGCCCCTTCGGCGTTGCCTGACGGTATCACAGGCGGGCAATAGGTTTCTGGCAGAGTTATTACAACATCAACAATCGTTGCTTCTTCGTTTGTTGGATGTAGTATCGCTCGCAACCCCGTGATTTTCTCTCGCAACGCCGCATCTGATGTCTGCAAATTTTCTTTAATCTCTTGCGCCACGCGATGTGAGTTTAAATGAGTATCACCAGACTGTGCAAATGCGTCCGCCGTCCCTATTAGGTCTATTATCTGTTTTCTCATCGCTTCTAACTGCTTTTCGCCGAAAGACTTGGGGGCCTCCAGCTGGCGGGGGGGACTCGACCAGCCGCACTCAACAGGAGGATGTTTCCATTTGTTTACAATGTCTTTTTGAAATTCTAATGCTTCCGGTATGTCAAAAAAATTGGGATGGAAAACCAATTCTCGGACAACCACAGCCCAAGAGGCGTCAGACGAGGCTAGCTTATTGTTAATAAGGCTACCTGAAGAATCAGAGGGTAATCCTCCGAGTGTCAACCAACACATCATACCTTTTATTCGTACTGTCTTGTCTTCATCAAAAAGCAGAGGATAAATCATAGCGCGTGAGCCCCATGCAGGCCGTCCATTTCTCCCTTTTTCGAGAATAAAAGCCTCAATAGTGTCAAAAATTTCCTTATGTACCGGTATATCCAACTCTCTATTCCACAGATCTTCGGTAGCCTTTTCGTCCATATCATTCTTGGCTGCTTGTTCTTCTTGTCCAGCGTACATCACATGCTCCTTTGGGGCTGACTGTTAAAATCTGAATAGTGCCATACATTTTTTGAAAAATCAAACGGATTCAGACGTCAACTCTACCTATAATATAAAAGTCTTCGTGTTGTTTTGAGTGAGTAAAGAAGTCGCAGCCACTTTGCGCCCCTCTCCTAGGCATCAAACGCAAGGAGCGAGGGAACAAAAATGCCATGTAAGCGATATTTGCTTTTTTGCATTACCCACTCAAAACGACATAGACCCATATAAAACATCACAATTTTTATTTTATAAAAATTCTGAGATCTATTTAGAAAATCCCTTGTGCTTTTTAACCAAACCTCTCATACTCTCAAAAAATCAAAGAGAGCACAGGGATCATGGCATGTAAAAAGTTTTTGCTTTTATTGTTATTGCTACCGTTTTTAGGGTGGGAGACCAGCGTTGCCGCTGATGTCTTTGCTCCCAACACCCACTTCGAGGTCTGCTTCACACCCAATGAGAATTGCACCGCGTTGATTGTGCGTCAGATTGATGCTGCACGGCACTCTATTTTAGTCCAATCTTACACGTTCACCTCCTACCCTATCACTGATGCTTTGATTCGCGCAAAAAGTCGAGGGGTTCAGGTGCAAGTAATGTTAGACAAAAGCCAGTTCAAACCCCCGTTAAATAAGGCAGTCATGGATCTTGAAAGTGCGCAAGTCCCTCTTTGGAGCGATAATACCGTGAGCATCGCGCATAACAAAGTTATGGTTTTTGATAATCAGATGGTTGAAACAGGTTCTTTTAATTATACCTATTCTGCCCAAAAATATAATGCCGAGAACGTCTTAATCATTGAGAGCCCTACCTTGGCCGCACTCTATAGCAAAAACTGGTATCGGCGCATGGCGATTTCTCAAAAGATCGCTTCAACGCCTCACACGACCCTTAAGTATTGGTAAATTCGAGGGTGAGCGTCCTAAACCACTGCGTGCGAACGCTGGCATCCTGGGGTACAGGCAGGGGTGAAGATCTCCAAACCGCTTGCACCACATGCTGATCAAAGGTCGGATTGCCACTGGATTGCACGACCTGCACGGATTGCACTGCGCCATTATCCGCCAAGACCAGGGTCAAAATTACCTGATAGTTTTGACCATCGCCCCGAAAGGGATTGTTCCAGCTATGGGTAATTTGCTGGCGCATCAACACCAGGTACTGATCTCGCAGGCTGAGATCCTGTGCCTGCTGAGCTTCAGACGGATGGGCTTGTGCAATACTGTTGCTTAAACTGCTGGCGCCAAAGGCTTTGAGGTTATCCAGCATTTTTTGATGGGCCAGCGCTTTTTCTTGTTGTGCTTGCCGCTCCTGTCTTGCTTGTTTCTCTTGTCTTGCTTGTCTCTCTTGCCTTGCCTGTCTGGCTTGCTGCTCCTGCCGTTCTTGTTTCTCCTGCCTGGCTTGCCTTTCTTGCTGTTCGCGCGCGGCCGCTTGGGCGCGATCACGTGCCATCTCTTGCGCTTGAGCTCTTTCCAAAGCTTGACGGGCTTGCTGCTCTCTTTCAAGATTTGGGGCTGGAGGAGCCGGAGGAGCTGGAGGCACATAGCGCTCAACAGGCACAAATTTCTCAATCGGCGCAGATCTCATGGGCTCAGATGCGGGCGGCGCTGAGATTAACTGGGCATGGATGCTGGATTGGGAAAGACTCTGAGGAAGCGATAAGACCTGATGTTCGAGCTGAATACTGGAGATCACCACGATCAATAATAAAATTAAATGCAACACAATGGCTCGCTGACGCGCAATAGGGCACAGCCATTCCCGATGGCCCCATCGGATATGCCAAGGCACGTCCCAAGGGGTCAGCACAGCATTCCAAAGCCTACGACTCCAATGCCACTTTGATTTGACAGGCGGCCTCACCGGCAAAAAACGCTCACCCATCTTGGCCCTCATTGGGGTTTTGGGTGATCAACCCAATGTCCGACACCCCCGCTTGCTGAAGCGTTGCCATCACCTGCATCACCTGCCCATACGGCACAGAGCGATCGGCTTTGACATAGGCTTGACGCGCGCTAGGGGCTGTCGTAGACTCCCACTGGCTGGCTTCTTGCATCAACGTCGGAATATCAATGGAGGAAGCGGTTCTCCCTTGGATGAGATTGGTAAAAATATACCCTTGGCTATCCACCGTGACAATCAAAGGCTTCTGATTCACCTGACTGATCGACTGTGTCTTAGCCTGCGGGAGATTGACGTTCACCCCTTGCGTCAAAATCGGCGCAGTGACCATAAAAATAATTAACAACACCAACATCACATCGATATAGGGCACTACATTCATCTCAGCATGTAAGCGTCGACGTCGCCCCTGTCTCACACGCATGGGTTACACCCCCTCTTGCTGGGCATACAGTTGACGATGCAGGATATCCACAAACGTCTCTTGAAAGTTATCAAAACTATTGAGCAGATTGTCTGTCCGCATGGTAAATCGGTTATAAGCAATCACCGCAGGAATCGCTGCAAACAAGCCCATTGCCGTTGCGATCAAGGCCTCTGAGATACCAGGGGCGACGGCGGCCAGCGTGGCCTGCTGCATATGGCCCAGAGATTGGAAGGCATTCATAATGCCCCAAACTGTCCCAAAAAGACCAATATAAGGTGAAACAGAGCCAATGGTGGCCAAGACAGACAAGCCATCTTCAAACTTATCCGCCAACTGCATCGAGGAGACTCGAATAGCCCTTTGCACACTGATCAGCTTGTTTTCAACGCCGACATGCTTCATGGGCTGAACTTTCAAAAATGCTTTAAACCCTTGTACAAACAGGCGCGTGCCATCATCGCGGCGGTTTTTTAACATTTGAAATAAATCCGGCATGTCCTTGCCCGACCAAAAGAGTTTTTCAAACGCATTCCAGCCTCGCTTGGCTTCTTTCAAAAGGGTATGTTTTTGGAAAATAATCGTCCATGACCAGAGGGACATCGACAATAACAATAACAAAACCAGCTTGACCAACCAATCTGCCTCACCGATCAAGCCAAAAAACCCCAGCGATTGAGATCCCATACGTTTCCCCCTTATTGTAACTGTTGAATGATAGCAGACTTTACCATAACTCGCCTTGCGGCACTGTCCGTGCAAAATGCTCGAAGGCATGGCGTGTTGCAATCCGCCCACGTGGCGTTCGAGCCATCAGTCCCTGTTGAATCAAATAGGGCTCGATCACATCTTCAATGGTTCCGCGTTCCTCACCAATCACCGCTGCCAGATTGTCCAACCCCACAGGGCCGCCATCGAATTTATCAATCAGGGCCAATAATAACTTATGATCCATATGGTCAAAGCCTCTATGATCAACCTGAAGCATGTCCAGCGCCAATCCTGCAGCTTTAGCATCAATCAAGGGAATACCTCGTACTTCGATAAAATCTCGAATCCGACGCAAAAGCCTATTGGCAATACGCGGCGTGCCCCGCGCGCGCTTGGCAATCTCCAAAGCCCCGTCAGCATTCATCGGTACTTTCAAAATGCGAGCCGAGCGCTGAACAATCTCAGCCAAATCGGGAATCTGATAAAACTCCAAGCGTTGCACAATCCCAAAGCGATCTCTCAAGGGTGAAGTTAGCAATCCAGCTCGGGTGGTTGATCCGACCAGTGTAAAGGGCGGCAAATCCAGCTTAATCGACCGTGCGGCGGGGCCTTCACCAATCATGATATCCAACTGATAGTCTTCCATC
>JAHFRR010000156.1 GCA_023266165.1 Thiotrichales bacterium | reverse complement strand
AAAGCCCGTGCGGCGGGGATTCACCTGATCTTGGCAACTCAAAGACCTTCGGTTGATGTGATCACAGGCTTGATCAAGGCCAATATCCCGACGCGTATTGCCTTTCAGGTGTCTTCTAAAATTGATTCCCGAACGATTCTGGACCAGCAGGGTGCCGAGCAGCTTTTGGGGTATGGCGATATGCTTTATTTGCCCCCGGGTACGGGCGTTCCTGTGAGGATCCATGGGGCGTTTGTGGCAGACCATGAGGTGCATCACGTGGTGGCCGCCTGGAGAGCGTTGGGGGATCCGGATTATGTGGATTCTATCTTGCGAACCCAGGCCATTGAAGGCGATGAAGAGGGAGATGAGGAAGGGGATGCGCCTGAAACAGATCCGCTCTATGATGAGGCTGTGCAGTTGGTGCTAGAAACCCAACGGGCGTCTATCTCAGCGGTGCAACGGCGCTTCAAGATTGGCTATAATCGCGCTGCGCGGCTTGTGGAAGATATGGAAGCGGCAGGTCTTGTCAGCACCATTCAAAACAATGGTATGCGGGAAGTTTTGGTGAAGCCATGAGGGTTCAGTGGCAGGCTATACGTCTTTTATCTCTTCTCTTTAGGATCAAGGTGGTATCTGCGCATCTTCTAGAATGCTTGATTGGTAAGGCTTTCTTATCCCTTCCTCCCTTGCGGAGGAAGGTTAGGATGGAGGGTAAATTTTGAAACAGCACAGTCGAGATCTCTTAAAACACAGTGGTTTTGCCTGGCTGCCCCCCTCCACCCTAACCCTCCTCCGCAAGGGAGGAGGGGACTTGAAAAGCCAAGGGCTTCAAGGGAGTTATACCCAAATTCTTAATATTTTTTTTTCCATCTTCTTATTGATCCCTGTCTTTGCAAGCCCCGTAACTCAGCTCACCCAGGCGCTTTTGCCTCTCAAAAGCTTCTCGGCAAATTTCACGCAGTCGGTGGTTTTGCAAAAAGGCGCTGAGCCTCAGAGATCTACAGGGCAAGTCGATATTTTAGATCATCATGTTCGTTGGCAGGTCAATCAGCCCCAGAAGCAGCTGTATATCACAGATGGCAAAACTCTCTGGCAGATTGATTTTTTTCTGGAGCAGGTGACTATTCGCCCCCTCTCCCAGCAAGTGGATTCGGCGCCTATTCTATTGCTCTCAGGGGACACGGGGGCTTTAAGTCAAGATTTTGAGATTCAGACACCTGATGCGAATACGTTTGTGCTCACCCCCAAAAAACCAGACTCGGAGATCAATCAGGTGACCCTGAGCTTTCGTCATCACAGACTGGTCTCTCTTGAGCTTCACAGCGCATTAGGTCAGAGCACAACCCTTGTCTTTACTCAAATGCAGGGGCATCCTCATCTGTCTCTACAGGATTTTCAGGTGAAGATCCCTGCGGGGTTTGATGTGATGGATGAGCGTGAGCCTCCAAATTCTTGAAATCCCATAGATGACGATCCATCAATTGGCTGGGACGTATATTTGACAGGGCATTGAGGATATTGCTGGGCACTTTTGGATTTTCAAGTGCGAGGGTGTGGATGAGGGTTTTGATTTTTTTGCGCATCAGATTTTCTTGCGAACCACACAGGGTGCAGGGAATAATGGGATACGCCTGAAATGTGGCATAGGCTTCAATGTCTTTTTCCTGACAATAGACCATAGGGCGAATGACGATAAGATCTTGGGTGTCATTGAGGAGCTTCGGTGGCATGGATTTCACGGCGCCATTGTATAGAATGGACATCATCAGGCTGGTGATCAGGTCATCTCGATGATGCCCTAAAGCAATTTTATTAAACCCATGTTCACGGGCGTAACGGTAGATAATCCCTCGGCGCAAGCGAGAGCAGAGTGAGCAGTAAGTCTGGCCCTCAGGGATTTTCTCTTTGACAATCGAGTAAGTATCTCGATGCAACACTTCAAAAGGAATTTTATGCTCGGTAAGCCACGCTTTGAGGCCTGTGTCATCCCAGCCGGGCTGGGCTTGATCAAGGGTGAATGCAAAAATCTCAAAAGTATAATGGGATGCAATGCGCATTTTATTGAGCAGGGAGACCAGGGTGTAGGAGTCTTTACCTCCTGAGAGGCAGATCATGACTTTATCGCCCTTTTGAATCATGTTGAAGTCTTGTGTGGCTTGGGTTGTGTAGTGCAGTAATTTTTTCTCTAGCTTCTCAAGTTCGTGGGTGGGGTTCATGGGTATCTATCCGTTGGGCGACGAGCTTGATATCATAACCGAACTTTGCCTGTAATGCAGTAATTTATGAAAATTCCCTTTCGACTCTATCCTCGGCTCTATCCTCAGTCCTATCCTCAGTCGTATCGATTTGATCTTGCCTGGCTTTGCAGCCTATTTCTGCTGTGCTATCTGATGCTTTTAGGTGCGCATGGTTTAATTGACCCTGATGAGGGGCGATACAGCTCTGTCAGTGTGGCCATGTGGCAAAGCGGTCATTGGATCGTGCCGCATGTCAACGGTGCGGTGTTTTTGGATAAACCGATTTTGTTTTATTGGCTGCAAGCCATTGCGCTGTTTCTCTTTGGGCTCAGTGACTGGTCGCTGAGACTCTTTCCGGCTTTATTTTCTGTGATGGCGGGACTCAGTTTGTATGTCACGGGGCGCTTTGTGTGGAACCGTCGTGTGGGGATTCTGGCGTCCTTGATTTGGATCTCCAGCCCTTTGGTTTTTGGAGTAAGCCATTTTGCCAATATGGATATCTTAGTGGCCTCCAATGTCACCCTATCGATTGATGCGCTGTTATGCGCTTTGTACGCGCTGGAGGTGAAAAAAAATCTTCGCAGGTGCCAGCAATGGATGGGCGTTGCCTATAGCTTTTCAGCGCTTGCGTTTTTGACGAAAGGCTTGATTGGATTGGTTTTCCCAGGAGGGGTTTTGGTTTTTTGGCTGCTGGCCTATCGTGCCTGGTATAGGCTTAGACACTTGATGTGCATAAGAGGGGTGCTCTGGATTTTGCTTTTGATTTTACCGTGGATGGTCATGATCCAGTTGAAGGAGCCCTGGTTTTTTCATTACTTTTTTATTTACCAGCAGTTTGATCGCTTTCTGGAAAGTAATTTCAATCAACAGCAACCTGTTTTATTCTATGTGGGATTGGTGCTGGTCGGGTCCATCCCTTGGGTTTACTGGATGGTTCAGATGTGTTTCTCAATGGTGAGAAGGGTGTGGCGTGAGAAAAAGCTCT
>JAHFRR010000155.1 GCA_023266165.1 Thiotrichales bacterium | reverse complement strand
CAGGCATTGCCAACATGAACCCTCCACCCTAACCCTCCTCCGCAAGGGAGGAGGGAATAAGAAAGCCTTGCCAATTCAATAGGTTAGCAAGATGTGTGCATGCCGTAGCCCGCAAGGGGAGAGGGGACAAAAAATGCCATGCAAGCGATATTTGCTCTTTTGCATTACCCACTCAAAACGACATAGACCCCTATTTATCATCCCCGCGAGCATAGGGTCCCTCCCCGCAAAAGCGGGGATCCAGTCTAAGGCTTGAAGATTCTGGATTCCCGTCTGCACGGGAATGACAAGTTTTTAGGAAATCATGCATTTTTTCTTGCTAGCCCTCATAGGTTTAGTGAGGGGCCGTTACAGCTGAGTCAGTAGAGTCATGACTTGCATTTGAAACGTGCCTTATAGGGGTAGTGGGACCCAGCAAGTCATCCGTGGTGATTGGTGTGTGTGGTGGGGCCACAACACCTCCAGTGCTTCCTGCTGAATCAGCAGAAGTGCTCCGTGATCTTGGCTGCGATGAGGGTTGTATCGTCGTTACTGGGGCAGTATCATCATCGTTCTTGCGTGTATTTTTAAATTCATCTGCGGTATTCATTACTGAGGCAGCATCAGAGAGTGGTGTTGGCGGTGTTCGGCCATTATCAAATGCATTGGGATATTGCCCATCTAAATAGGGATCTCTCTGAACATCAAGGCTTTCAGGGTCTAGCAGAGAATTAGAGATGGTGAGAAATCTTACGAAGGAATCTGGGGTTTTTGAAGAGTCAATGATAGAATTTCTCTTTTTTGCAAATATTCTGGAGAGAGGGGAGGCCTGATCTGTGCACGCATGATAGAGCCCGGTATATAAGGTGAAAAAATCTTCTTGATAGTTCAGCGCGGTCTCTATTTCTCGAAGCAGCTGCGCAAAGGCGTCGTTCGCTTTTACAGTGTTGCCTCTCGCGTAAATGCCAGAGATCACTGAGGCCAGCTGATCTATGAGATAAAACGCAGTATACCTAGATTTTATTACTGCTTCAGTCTCTGCTTTTTGATCACTAGGCTGAGAGGAGCGTGTTTCGAGCTGTTCGAACGCGCCAGAGAAAAACTTCTGAAATTGTGTGAAATGGCTTGGCGTATAGGGGTTCAGTTGTGCCAGAAACGCATGAATGCTCTTGCAGGTGCGACTCTCTTCCTGTTCCCAATTCAGGCCATTGAGAGCTTCCAGCCATTTGTTTGCTTCCATTGCAACAGGGTTGATGTTGTTGATATATGAAAATTTTTCTTGAAGGCGTATGAGCTGTGTGAGGGATGTGGGGACTTTCCTGAAGCCTAAGATAGGATTCGCTTTTTTTGCGCAGATACCATAGAAGGGATGACGGCTACTTGGGATGTCGTTGATGCGACCCTGGATATAAGAAAGGCTTTTCTTCTGCCTGCAAGCAGTCTTGATGTCCCAGAAAAGACATCTAAAAGCATCTTGCGCTTTTGTTGTGTGTCTTCTTTGGTTAAGGCCTTCAACAATCGCCAAGAGCTGGTCTAGACCTGAGGAGGTATCAAGATCTGAGATTGCAGCGAGAGCCGCTCGCAATGATGCAAGGGCAGTAGGATTGTTCGGGCGGATTGCTTCAATACGCTCGCGGAGTGTGTCAATAGCCTGAGGATTGTTTGGTTCCTCTTGTTTGATCTCGCCTTTCATAACGTTATTGTCTGGGGCATTGAACGACATACATTTCTCCTAGTGTTGATTGATGAGTGAGGTGAGAGGCTTATCAAAAACAAGTACACGCCTGTCATCTCCGCGCCCATACTTGTCATCCCCGCGAAGGCGGGGATCCAGGTTTTTCAAGCCTTAAGCTAGATCCCTATACAGGTTTCGATCGTTTTTTGTTGTAGGGAGCTTATATGGCTGCTGTTTCAATTGTTGCTGTGTTATGGGTGTCGCGCTATTGGCATTAGGCGCTGCTGTAGAGATTGGGTTAGCTACTGGAGTTGGGTGCCGCAACTGATGGACATAATTGCTGATTCGCCATGCGAGGCTCGAGCTGCCTACTGCGACGGGCATGTCTGATGGAGTAGGCTGTGGGCCATCTACAACCTGTTTTTGTTGTTCCGTATTGATATGGACATCCTCATCTGAATGATTCGAACCGCTATAGCTGCGAGGAGTACTAGGCTTTTCCTCTTCCAAAACAACAGAGGTGCTTGCAGCGATAGCCCTTTTCACTTTTTCGATACATGCTTCCAGTTTCTTTCTGGATTCTGGGGTATGAAAGCAATCTAGTTTATTCTGGCGATCGCCTACTACCTCAAGAAGCCCTTGCTGTGCAGCAATGAGGAGTCCGTCACGCAGCCCTGCTAAATCGCGAGCCAATGGCAGCATAATGGCGAGCTGTCCCGTCAGTACTTTAAGCAAGCGGCCTGCTTTACGTGTTGCAGTTTGTTTGTTTTGTGCAGCGAGATCATGATGGATTTCTGCAATGGTGCCAAGCAATTCAAACACCTGAGAGTCTCTCAGAAGCTGCATGCCAATGCTTGGGTTGTCAGTCTTCATTTCGTTCGCAGATGTTTCGTGATCTTCTAGTTGAATCATAAACTTTTCTTCTGGATGAATGATCTTTGCCGCCTGTGAGATGCTCTCAAATTCCGTGATCTCCTTAAGGAAGTTAACCACGCATTGAGTGGCTGTGGGACCATCAGTAACAGCAGATCCGTTCAGGGAAGCAAAAAAAGCATCTACACTCATCTCAATATCTCCATTGATTTACGTTTTTAAAAGCCCCGCGAAGGCGGGGATCCAGGTTTTTCAGGCCTTAAGCTAGATTCGCCACGCTGGTGTTAGGCGCTGCTGTAGGATCATCTACTACGTCGACTTTGATCTCGTCAGAGACCTCCCGCACGACTGTTGCGACATGGGCTGCAGGTGCTGCTGCTGTGTTGCTTTTGCCGAAAGACCACCAGCTCTGGTTTTTTTCCTGAGATTTTGCAGCGAGTTTGCGCGCATTATCTGGATTGGGTACAGCCCTAGTGCTCCACTTTGAGAGGTCGGCATGGTCTGCTGGGGTAGACGGTGAGATGACTGAATCATTATGTTTTTCCTCATCCCCTGCCCTTGCGGAACTGTCCCGTATTTTTTCGGCATTAATCTGATCAAAGTATTTGATCAGATCTTTGAGAGAGTCTGGGCGATCGCAACCCACGGGGTTTCCTTTTTGCTGAACTTTACATAGAGGGGGTGTTGCTGATCT
>JAHFRR010000037.1 GCA_023266165.1 Thiotrichales bacterium | reverse complement strand
GATTCAGACACTGCATGCTCTTGTCATGCATGACGGTCGCAGCAAAGTGCCCCCCACCGCTTATCGTGACGGGCAAAATGTGATTCGCGATGGGCAAACCCCTGCCATTATCTATCTACCTCCAGAAGCGAAAGATGTCCCTGCCTTGATGGCGCAAATGACATCTTGGATTACCCAGAACCGAGAAAAACTTCCTTGTCCTCTGATCGCAGCAATTGCTCACTATCAGTTTGCAACGATTCACCCCTATTATGACGGCAATGGTCGCACAGCCAGGCTTCTCACGACTTTCATTTTGCACTTAGGCGGGTATGATCTTAAAGGGCTATATTCCCTTGAAGAGTATTATGCACGCCATTTGATGGCCTACTATCAGGCGATCAGTATCGGGCCCTCACACAACTATTATTTTGGACGCTCTGAGGCAGATATTACACCTTGGGTTGAATACTTTCTTGAAGGGATGGCGATTGCATGTGAAAGTGTTTTAAAGCGCATGCAAGCACCTGACATGATCAATCAACCTGATCAAAGCCATCAGCTTAGAGCATTAGACCCTAGACAGCGCAAGGCATTGGCACTATTTCAACTCGAAGACACTGTGACCTCTAACCATATTGCCGCCCTCTTTGGTTTTCAACCAAGAACCGCCAGCAAGCTTTGCCACACTTGGGTGGCTCATGGTTTTTTGGAGATTACGAATCTTTCTAAAAAAAACCGGAGATATCGTTTGGGCAAGGCGTATCAAGCTATTTTGTGAAAAATTTTCATATCACCCTCTTTTAAAACGCAAGCAATTCGCTACAATCAGCAGGGTCTTAGAGTGAATTGGGATTTATACTTTCTGGAGCGGTGGTCATGAAATTTAAAAATAGTCTGATGGGATGTTTCGTATTAGCTGCGGTGGCCTCTATGGCGATCGCTCAAACCCAGAATGGCCCGCCGCTGAATCGGTATGGCGCAGTGGATGTCAACGCCACAGTGCCAACGGATATTCAAGTGCCTCCCGCACCGGCAGGCTTTGTGCCCCCTGCTGTCAACCCGCTCACCCAAACCTGGTCAGGCCAGATTCCGACAGCACCCAGTTTTAACAACGTCAGCAGTTATCTTTTGATGTCAGCGCAAAGCGGCGATGTGATTGCGGCATTCAACCCCAACTTGCGTGTTGCCCCTGCCAGTCTCACCAAGTTGATGCTCATGTATATCGCCTTACAGGCCTTGCAAAATGGGACGATTCATCTCACTGATAACGTCCGTGTGCCTACAGTGGCATGGGCGACAGGTGGGTCACGCATGTTCTTGAGCCCTGGTTCAGAAGTGTCTGTTCAAAATCTTATTTCGGGGATTATCGTCGATTCCGGCAACGATGCCGCCGTCACGCTTGCCAACTATATTGCAGGCTCTCAAGAAAACATGGTCAACATGATGAACCAAGCCTCCGTGCAATTGGGGATGACCAACACGGATTTCCAAGATGTGATGGGACTTCCTGCACCCAGCCATTACTCCAGCGCACGCGATTTGGCCGTACTCACGCGCGCGATCGTCACCCAATTCCCAAATGCTATGCCTTGGTTTGGCGTGAAATTCTTTACCTATGACAACATCCGTCAGGCCAACTTCAACAAGCTCTTGTTCATTGATCCGAATGCCGACGGCATGAAAACCGGCTCGACCAATGCGGCGGGATTCTCTCTGATTGGCACAGCTAAGCTTCCTAATACCCCAGGGCATTTGATTGTGGTGATGATGGGGGCAGACACCAACATGCATGCCGCAGAATACGGTCGAGCGCTACTCAACTATGGCTTTAGGTATTTCAAAACACTCTCCGTCTATACACAAAATCAAGTGATCCAGACCGTGCGAATCTACA
Source organism: Thiotrichales bacterium (assembly GCA_023266165.1). Taxonomy (GTDB): domain Bacteria; phylum Pseudomonadota; class Gammaproteobacteria; order Francisellales; family CACEW01; genus JAHFRR01. The sequence continues at coordinate 8,878 of JAHFRR010000037.1, read as the reverse complement.
AAGGCAAAGATAAAACACTGCCCATTGGCACCCAAACGCCTGTGTATGTCACCCTGCCCAATGAGTCAGGGCTCACGGTGAATGCCAGCCTCACGCTGCCAAAGACCCTCATGGCACCTATAGCACTCGGTCAGACTGTGGGAAGTGTCACCCTCAGCGCTAACGGGAAAGTGATTAAAACCGTCCCTATCGTGGCTTTAAAAGCAGATCCTAAGGGGAACTGGTTCCGACGTGCTTCTGATACCGTTGCCTTATGGTTCTAGAGCCTCTTGTCCAGCAGATTAAGCGCTGGGGGAAAGATCTAGGGTTTCAAGCAATTGGCATCACGGATTTAGATCTGGGGCTAAGTGAGCCTCGCCTGACAGACTGGCTTCACAAGCAATACCACGGCGAGATGGACTACATGGCGCGTTATGGGCTCAACCGCGCACGCGGGGAGTTCTTGCTGCCCAACGCCCTCTCTGCCATTATGGTGCGCATGGATTACCTGCCTGAAAGCCTGCAGCTTAACACCCCCTATGATAACCCTCATCAGGCCAATATTGCCCGCTATGCCCATCACAAAGATTATCATAAGATCATTCGCAAAAAACTTCAAACACTGGCGAAAAAAATTGAAGCACAGATCGGGCCCTTTGGTTATAGGGCCTTTGCAGACAGCGCGCCTATCTTGGAAAAGCCTTTAGCCATCAAGGCTGGGCTGGGCTTTATGGGAAAGCATACCAATGTGATTCATCCCCAAGGGGGTTCTTGGTTTTTTTTGGGTACGTTACTTCTGGACATTGATTTGCCCAAAGATCTTCCGTTTGAGAAAAACCACTGCGGAACCTGCACGGCCTGTATCAACGTCTGCCCCACTCAAGCCATCGTGGCACCCTTTCAGCTTGATGCCAGGCGCTGCATCTCCTACTTGACCATCGAGCTGCAAGGCACAATTCCCGTTGAGTTCCGAAAAGCCATTGGTAATAGAATCTACGGCTGTGATGATTGCCAGCTCTTTTGCCCTTGGAATAAATTTGCCAAACCTACTCAAGAGCTTGGATTTCAAAGCTTGCGAGGGTTAGACCACATCTCTCTACTGGAATTATTTGCATGGACTGAATCTGAGTTTTTGGCCAAAACGGAAGGCTCCCCTATCCGACGGATAGGTTTCGAGTCTTGGCTTCGCAACATTGCCATCGCATTGGGCAATGCCCCTACCTCGCCTATGGTTATCCAGGCTTTGAAAGAAAAGCTAGACCCTAAAAAACCAGACTCTGTCAGTCCATACAGCTCATGGGTTCGCGAGCATATCGAGTGGGCCCTGCTACAACACACGCCCGATTACTTGTCTGCCGGAATCGTATAGCCTGGCGAAGTGATCTCCCGCACACCTTTCAAGACACGGCACCGCTCGGTTTCTTCTCGGATCAGTGCAATGACCGCTGCGCCGTTTCGAATCCCATAGACTTTTACAAGAGGCGTATTGGCATCTGTAGACCTGAGCTGCAACGTCGAGAGCCCAAACAGGGTATCCACAAACGTCTGTGTTTTAGAAAAATCTACCAGACGATACAGCTCGGTACGCTTCTCTAAAATCCCTACAGGGCTGAGTTGACGCACAATGATTTGGTCGTTATCCACCGTGAAGGACGTCATCTTGGCCTGCAGATATTTAAAGAGCGCGCTGGCAATAAACACGAGCATGGTGAGATAACACAGTGTAATCACAATCAGGGGCCAATCACTGAAAGACCAGTCTGCAAGGGGCCTCGACCAGCCACCATAGACCATCACCAACTCATACGGTGCGGGAGATAGGGCCATCTGGATCATATGTAAAATCCAGATCGCAATGATCGCAATCAAGTACGTACCCGCATAATGAAAGCTGGAAGGCGAGCTGTGCCATAAGGGCCCTTTTTTGAGGGGTGCTGGGTTTTCTGGTGCTGTATTCTCTGTCATACTGTGCTCCTGTTGGTGAGAGTATCGCTGAGTATACCTGATTTTTTATTTTATTTCACAGGAGACATCCCTATGACAGTTCAAACACGTGACTGGCTTCAAGAGGCACGACACAGGCTGACGTGGATCCGCGAGCCTACACAAGGCTTTGCGGGGGACTTTGCCCGAGGAGAGATTGCTTGGTTTCAAGATGGAATTCTCAATGCCTCTTACAATTGCTTAGACAGGCATCTGAAAACCCATCCTGATAAAACCGCATTGATCTGGGAAAAGAACGAACCAGGCCAAGCTGAAACCCTCTCGTTTGAACAGCTCTATACAGACACCTGCCAGTTTGCCCATCTCCTTAAAAACCTGGGGGTTCAAAAAGGCGATCGCGTCTGTATCTATCTGCCTTTAACGCCCAAAGCCATCATTGCTATGCAAGCGTGCGCACGCATCGGTGCTGTACACACAGTCGTGTTTGGGGGCTTTTCCGCAGAAGCCCTCAAGAGCCGGATTCAAGATGCCCACTGCCACGTGTTGATCACGACTGACCAAGCGATGCGAGGGGCAAAACCTGTCTTATTTGCTGAAACCGTGCATCAAGCCCTTCAAGGAGAGACTCCGATTCGGGATATCATTTTTGTAGACACATCAACACGCTCCATCCCTCAGATGCCCGCAAAAATCCATACGCATACTTTTGAAGCCTTACAAACGAATCTCCCCAAGACGTATACGCCTGAACCCATGAATGCCGAAGACCCTCTTTTTATTCTTTATACTTCAGGATCCACAGGTAAGCCCAAAGGGGTGGTACACACCACAGGGGGCTATTTGCTGTATGCCGCGCTCACCCATCACACCGTTTTTGATATTCAGCCTCAAGATATCTACTGGTGTACGGCAGATATTGGTTGGATCACAGGGCACTCTTATGTCGCTTACGGCCCTTTGGCCAATGGCACCACAACACTCATCCACTCAGGGTTACCCACCTACCCTGACGCCCGCCGCAGCTGGGAGATCATTGACACACACCAAGTCACTCAGTTCTATACGGCCCCCACAGCCATCCGTATGCTGATGTCAGCAGGCAATTCCTATCTTGAAACCAGTACTCGCAAAAGCTTGCGTGTCTTGGGCTCTGTGGGAGAGCCCATCAATCCTGAAGCATGGCATTGGTTTGCAGATCATGTGGGACACCATCGTTGTCCGGTGATGGATACCTGGTGGCAAACAGAAACCGGTGGGTTGATGTTAGCACCTCCACCCCTTTTAGCTCAGCAAAAACCCGGTGCAGCGATGCAACCCATTGTGGGGATTACCCCTGTTTTACTCGATGAGCATCAGCATCTGATTCAGGGGGAAGGAGAAGGCGCGCTCTGCATTCAACATCCTTGGCCGGGCATGATGCGTGGGATTTATGGCGATCCGGCTCGATTCTATGAAACCTATTTCAAACCCTATCCTGGGGTCTATTTTTCAGGAGATAAGGCCAGACGAGATCATGGGGGGGATCTTTGGATTTTAGGACGCATGGATGATGTACTCTCCATTGCGGGGCATCGCTTAGGCACTTCTGAGGTGGAAAGCGCTTTGTGTCTGCATGAACACGTTGCAGAAGCCGCTGTAGTGGGTAAGCCTGACCCCCTGACAGGTGAGGCCATTGCTGCGTTTATCGTTTTGCGTGAAGGTGTTTCTCACACTCAGGGGTTAGATAAAATTTTATCTGATCTTACCCGTGCTCAGATTGGCCCGATCGCACAGATCAAGCATCTCTGGTTTTGCAGCGCGCTCCCCAAAACGCGCTCAGGCAAAATCATGCGCCGTATTTTACGAAAGCTGGTGATGGGAGAAAGAGATACCCTAGGGGATCTCTCCACCCTCGCAAATCCTGAGTGTATTCCTGAGTTAATGCAAAAAGTATCATGACGGCATCGCTGCTTCACAACACCCCTTTCACGCTCCATGTAGACCCCATCTCTGGCGCTTTAGGGCTCTCTAAAGCCGGGGATAAATACCCCCTGGTTATTGACTTTGCAGCCCCTGCTTTTCAAAAACACCTCCATCAGGCGTTACATCAGGGAGATCTATTATTGAAAGCGGTGAGCCCTCAGACTGCCAGTAGCGCTTTCAATCTTCTGGATGCCACGGCAGGATTGGGATATGACGGATTTCTATTGGCTGCCAAAGGGCATCGTATGGGGTATACAGTCGATCTTTTTGAACAACATCCCGTGATCTATCTCTTGCTACAAGATGCCCTCAAAAGAGCGTTAGAAGATCCACAGCTTGCGCCCATTGCTCACAACATCCAGCTCTCTCACCAAGAGCTGACGCACTATCACGGCCCTTATTTCAAAATAATTTATCTCGACCCGATGTTTCCCAAACAGGCAAAATCCAAATCAGCACTTTCTGGCAAAGCCATGCAGTACCTAGATCTTCTCACGCAAAATCCTGTTTCAGACGAAAGATTAGTAGATTTTGCCCTGCACCAGGCCACTGGAAAAGTGATACTCAAGCGCCCAAAGCATGCGCCGATCATATTTCCAGAAAAACGGCATGCCACGATCGTAGGGAAATCTCATCGCTTTGATATTTATTCGGGTGTCGCCTTGAACTTGGCCTGACGTGTGGTTTTATCTTTCACCGTGCCAACCAACTGACCACAAGCGGCATCAATGTCTTCTCCTCGGGTCTTGCGAATCGTCGTCGTATATCCAGCTTCTACCAGAGCTCTCTGAAAAGCATGAATTCGATTGTTGCTGGATCGTTGATAACGCGTTTTGGGAAAGGGATTAAACGGGATCAAATTGATCTTGCACGCAATGTCTTTCAGCAACTCAGCCAATTGCTGGGCGCACTCTGGCGTGTCATTGACCTCTTGCAGCATGACATATTCCATGGTAATGCTTTTATGCGGATCTACTTTGAGATATTCCTGACAGGCCTCTAATAATATTTTGAGCGGATATTTTTTATTAATGGGAACCAGTTCATCTCGAAGCGCATCCGTGGGGGCATGCAGCGATAATGCCAAAGAAACCGGAAGTCTCTTGGCCAACTCTAAAATCCCAGGGACCACACCAGAGGTGCTGAGCGTCACCCGACGCCTAGACAGCCCATAAGAAAAATCATGAAGCATCAACTCCATGGCGGGCACGACATGATCAAAGTTCAAAAGCGGCTCTCCCATCCCCATCATCACCACATTGGTAATATGGCGATCATGATGTCCTTGACGCTTGGAAAGCCTGCGTACTGCCGTCCACACCTGACCAATGATTTCAGACACTGAAAGATTGCGCTGAAAGCCTTGCGTACCTGTCGAGCAAAAAGTGCAAGTGAGCATGCAGCCAACTTGGGAGGACACACACAAGGTACCCCGTCCAGGCTCTGGAATATAAACCGTTTCAACACACCCGCCCCCAGCAACTTCAATCAACCATTTATGGGTGCCATCTTTCGATGGCTTGTCTAACAGCACTTTAGGCGGTTGAGTCACCGTGTGCTCTTTCAGAAGCGTTCGTAAAGACTTACTGAGATCGGTCATCAGATCCACATCAATCACGCCGCGTTGATGGATCCATTGCAGCATTTGTTGGGTGCGAAAAGGTTTCTCACCCCACTGAGCGAAAAACTCTGTCATGGCCTGCGGGCCAAGGTCCATCAGATTGACTGGGCTCAAGACTGAATATCCAGCCCTGAAAAGAAAAATTGAATCTCTTGAGCTGCTGTCTCAGCCCCATCTGAGCCATGCACTGCATTGGCATCAATGCTGTCAGCAAAATCCGCCCGAATCGTCCCTGGAAGGGCTTCTTTAGGGTGGGTCGCGCCCATCAGGTCACGGTGCTTCAAAATCGCCCCTGAACCCTCTAATACCTGAATCATCACAGGCCCTGAAATCATAAATTTTACCAAATCTTTAAAAAACGGCCGATGGGCATGAACCCCATAAAACTTCTGCGCCTGCGCTTCTGAAAGCTGTAGCATCTTCGCTGCAATGATTTTAAGCCCCGCTTTTTCAAATCTTGAATAAATCTCGCCAATGACATTCTTGGCCACGGCATCCGGCTTAATAATTGAAAGCGTACGTTCTATTTTTTCTATCTTCATGTCAAACTCTCCATAAAATCTCAAACTCTAAAATATAAAAAAACCGTCGGCATTATACCCCATCAGGCTTAAGATACAAGATTTCCCTAAAAGATTTGCTCAAATAGGCTTAAAACCTCTGGCCAAACCCCTGGCTGCTGAGATAAGATAATAAAATATTAAAGTGGAGTACTTGCTATGATTGATCCTAAATTTCTGAGAGAACACCCTGAGCAGGTTGCTGAAAACCTCAAGAAACGTGGGTTTATTCTAGATATCCCCTATTTTACGCAGCTTGAAAATCAACGCAAAGTTTTACAAAAGCAAGTGCAAGAACTTCAGCAGTCTCGCAATGAACACTCTAAAAAGATTGGACAGGCCAAAGCCCAAGGGCTGTCTACCTCAGAGGCCATTGACCAGGTCACCGTGATCGGCCATCAGTTGGATCAGATAGAGGCTGAATTTAAAAAAGTGGAAGCAGCGCTTGAGACATTTCAGCTCACTCTCCCCAATTGCCTAGATGATGCCACACCTGTGGGGGCTGATGAACGAGAAAACCAGGTGGTTCGCACAGTGGGCAAGACCCCTCGATACACCTATGTCCCCAAAGATCATGTCGCTTTAGGCGAGCGATTGGGACATATGGATTTTGAGACAGCCTCTAAAATATCAGGCAGTCGTTTTGTTATTTTAAAGGGCCCCTTGGCAAGACTCCATCGCGCACTCGCGCAATTTATGCTGAGCGTCCATACGGATCAGCATGGTTATGAAGAGTATTACGTCCCCTATCTCGTGAAATCAGAGGCGTATGTAGGCACGGGCCAACTCCCGAAATTTGAAGAAGATATCTTTACCCTTCAAGGCGAAAGAGATTTAAGATTGATTTCAACTGCAGAAGTCTCTCTGACCAATACGGTGAGAGAGTCTGTTCTGGACTTTCACCAGCTCCCCCTCAAACTGGTGGCCCACAGCCCATGCTTTCGAAGCGAAGCAGGCTCATATGGCCGAGACACCCGTGGCATGATCCGTCAACATCAGTTTGATAAGGTCGAGCTGGTGCATATCGTTGCCCCTGACGCGTCCGAAAAAGCCCATGAAACCATGCTCAGCCACGCAGAAGCGATCTTGCAAGCCCTTGAACTTCCCTATCGTGTGGTGCTGCTCTGCTCGGGGGACACAGGCTTTGCAGCCAGTAAAACCTATGATCTAGAAGTCTGGCTGCCCAGCCAAGATACCTACCGTGAAATTTCATCGTGTAGCAACTGCAAAGACTTTCAAGCCCGGCGCATGCAAGCCCGCTATCGAAATCCTGACACGCAAAAATCTGAGTTAGTGCACACCCTCAATGGCTCCGCACTGGCCGTGGGCCGTGCCTTAGTGGCCGTTATGGAAAACTATCAAGATCAAGCAGGCAATATCCAAATCCCTACGGTCTTACAACCTTGGATGGGAGGGCTTGAAGTCCTTCGAGTCTCCCCGTAAAAATGCGCCCTTATCAAGTTTACCTCTCAGAAACACATGATCCCTGGGCTAATCTTGCTTTCGAGTCTTATTTGCTTGAACACTCAGATCCTGAAACCCCGATTTTGTTTTTATGGCGCAATACCCCCACGGTTGTGATTGGGCGTGCCCAGAACCCTTGGCTCGAATGCCATCTGGATTTGATGCAACACCATCAGGTCAAGCTTGCACGGCGCATTTCAGGGGGGGGTGCGGTCTATCACGATCTGGGCAATATGAATTTTAGTTTTATCGACACACCTGAATCTTTCAACAAACAAAAAAATCTTGAACTCATCGCTATCACCCTCCTTCATCTAGGTATTCAAGCTTATTCTTCTGGGCGAAATGATCTTGAGATCTTAACCCCAGAACCCCGTAAAATCTCAGGCAGCGCTTTTCGAGAAACCAAGACCCGATGTCTACACCATGGCACTTTATTGATTCATGCGGATTTGACAGCCTTAAGCCAGTACTTAAATCCCAGCCCCAAAAAGCTTCAAGCCAAAGGGGTGACCTCAGTACGAGCACGCGTGGCTAACCTCTCAGAGTTTTCGCCTCACATCACTCCTCCCCTTGTTCAAGATCAATTGCTCAAAACCCTTTCGAGGACTTATGACCTTAAGCCCCTTCTTGTTTTTGATCCTACACGCCTTCAAGCCTTTCCTCATCCAGAGTTTTTTCAAGCCCAGCACTTATTATTTTCTTCACACCACTGGCTATATGGCAGAACGCTTCCCTTTACCCATGAAATCCATGCGCGCCACGCTCTGGGTGAAATTCGTCTGCACATGTTCATTGAAAACCAAATCATAATAGATATTGAAGGCTATACGGATGATCTAACCCCAGAGCCGTTTTTAAAATTTTGCGACGCTCTCAAAGGGCAATGCTATAGTCGTCAAGCTTTACAAGCCCTGTTGATGCAGGCACCCGGGCTTTCAGAATCGTTGAGAGGGTGTTTAGAGGGGGTTTTGGATCAGGAGGTTGCGGAGATCACTGCAGAACAATACGGACAAACCGCTTTACCCTCTTCATCAGGAGCCATATAAACCCGAGGGTGCAATGACCATAGCGTGCTATTGCTTTCCAAGGGTGGGCAGCACAAGGGTTTAGGTATAGTCGGTGAAGAGCTCACTGATAGACTCCTCCATATTAATTCGCGAAATAGAAAGTGAGAGCAGTTTCGCCAAACTTAACTGCTTGACCTTACTGCACAGTGCCATTTGAGGGCTTAAGGGAATCGTATCGGTGACGACAACCTCTGTCAAACATGAACTCTCAATATTTTCAAAGGCATTACCTGAAAACACCGGGTGAATGCAATAGGCAGACACTTTTGCAGCGCCAT
>JAHFRR010000154.1 GCA_023266165.1 Thiotrichales bacterium | reverse complement strand
TAGGGCGCACCGGCGCATGCGGGAAAATAAAGCGAATCCCCAGATCTTGGGGCAGCTTTAACTCAGGGATCAGTCTCGCAAAATCATGGCCATCCGCCCCCAAGCCATGCATCCAAATCACCGTACTGCGATGCGTTTGTTGAGGTTCAATGATGACAGATTCTAGCTCAGATGCGAGTCCAGATGTAAGTCCAGATTCCAGTGCCATTCTCACCCTCCCTCTATAACCCTTGAAAAATTTCTGGTATTATACTCGCAGTCAAACCCTAAACAAGCTCTAAATCAAGCTCAATGAAGAGAGGAGTCATCATGCGGATTCACACCCGAAAGCTATCCCTATGCGGCCTGATCCTTGCCACAGCGCTTTTAACAGGATGCGCTACCACGGCGAAATACAACACCATGGTCAGCGCCTGGAAAGGGCAAAAAGCGGAAGCACTGGTCAACACCTGGGGCTATCCAGACCGCACCATCACAGCCCCGGATGGCAACCCTGTCTACGTCTACACACGCCATGAAGTCACCCAAGTACCCGCCTATACCAATGGTGGCTACACACAAGTGTCCACGCAAGGCGGCCAAACCACCGTGCTACAAACCCCCGTGTACACCACAGGCGGGCAGACGTTCTATTCCAACTGCACCACCTGGTTTGAGATTGACAAAAATGATCAGCGTATTGTTAATATTTCTTTTCGGGGCAATGCCTGCAGGCTTTAAACAAAATTAATCATAATTAAAATAAATTAAAAAAATATTAGATGGAATAAAAAAATGCGCGTCTTTTTCTTGCTGTGGTTCGTTCTGGAATTATTTGCATTTTTCTGCGTGGCGGAATGGATTGGCTTTGGCTGGGCGATCTTGTTGCTACTACTCCCGATGGTCTTTGGCGGCGCGATCATGCGCTGGCAAGGCATGCATTTGATCCGCAAGATGCAACGCATGCAACAAGCAGGCCAGCTTGCACATTTAGGCATGGGTGTGCTCGATGGTATTGCGATGGCTTTCGCGGGGATCTTGTTGATCATCCCGGGATTTATCACCACGGTCATCGCACTCTTGCTTCTGATCCCTCCCTTCCGCATGATCTTGATGAAGCCCTTATGGAATAAAGCATTGAGAAAATTCTCAGCCAAAGCGGCCAATACACCGCATTTTACCCAGCCCTCTCACGCAGAGACACCTAAAACACCCAAAACACCTTCAGGGCGTATCATCGATCATGAGAGCGGGAAAGAAGTTAAGTAAGCGTAAGTATTTAAATAAAAACTTAACACCTAACAGACTGGACGAACATCCAAACTGGTGTCGTTGCTTCTCAAAATAGCGCGGACTGTTGTCTGCGATTCGTAACGTTTCCTTGGAGAGGGGTTTCTGGTAACATAAACATGTTAAATCAAAAAATATTATAGATTTTTAAATATGATTTGATATAATATTAATGCTCTTGATGACCAGAAAGGAAAACGCTACGTGTTGACTAGGCCACAGGTACTAAAAACGATTGCAAGTCAGCTATTCTTGCGGTCTTGCGCAACAGCTGCTGCACCCCTCGTTGTTCGTTGTAAACCTGGATTACCATCCAGTGGCAATATTATAATCCCCATCAGCATGGGGCCTTTTCGTGCGACGCGTTACGAATCCTATAATAATAAACTAGAAACATTTTTTGAGTACCTTGTTCGCTATAAAAACAACGCTAAAAAGGTTGATCAGAGGCATGTGACAATACTGACCACCACAGAGTTGCAGTGGCCAAGAGAGCATCAAAAAATTGCAGAAGTAGAAGCGCATTTTAAAACGCGGCACCAAGCGGCATTAAGTCAGTTGACTCATTTCAATTGGGAAAGCTTTATCACACCTCATCAAGCACAGTTTGACTTATTACTCAAAGAAGTGGAGGAGCACTCCAGGGAAGGCTCTGAGTGGCATCGCTTGATGTCAATTGCTTATCGTACTCTTGAGCACAAGGAAGAAGGCTTCGCACACTCTTTGGAGTATCAAAGAAATGAGTACGCCGCATCTCTATTAATGGCTCACCTTAATTACTCTCACATTGTCTACATGGGCCACTTTTCTGCTGCATCCCTTTACATTCAGCACGTTTTCCCGGATAAAGCACTGACTGCAGTTCGCGCAGAAGTAGAACCGGCAAAAACCAAAACTGCCAACCTTGATCTTGGTAATGCTAAAACCTCTACAAGACTCGCATTGCAATTTCTCGAAAACGTTATGTCTGAGCCAACACTTCCCGTGCAAGAGCAGCAAAATTTTTTATCAAAAGTACGTGGCTTGCTTGCTTTTTATGAGCAACAAAATATAATTAAAGACTCGAATAATTCAGGGCACAATCCTTCGAGGTAAGTCATGCACGCCATGGACATCATGGATTATATTCTCAATCTTTCAGATGAGAATATTTACTGGAAAGATCGTTCAGGGCGATACCAAGGGTGCAATTCTGCTTTCGCAACAATTATTGGCTTGAGCTCACCGGCAGAAATCATCGGAAAATCTGATCGCGAGCTTCTGTATAGCATGGTAGATGATAAAGTTATACACACAATAGAAGAAGCTGATCAGTGGGTGATGACACAAAATTCTGGTCAAATTATTGAAGAAATAGGACTTGATATCCATAAGCAGCCCGCTGTATACATCAGTAAAAAAATGCCATTTCGGAATAAATCAGGTGAGGTAATTGGGCTTTTTGGAATTTCTTTAGATATCACCTCAAAGAAAGAGGTCGCAAGTCTGCAGCTTGAAAACACTCGTCAGAAGCAATCTATTGAATTACAAGAAAAAATCAATGCCATCGCCGCCCAAGTTTCTCATGATATCAAGTCCCCCTTGGTCAGTCTCGATGTTTTTATTAAAAACATGAAAGAACTGCCTGAAGACAAGCGTTTGACGCTCAGGCGTATCGCCAAAAGCATTGACAATATCGCAGCTCATCTGCTTAATCAGTACAGCCCTGAGAAAGTGGCGGAGGGCAAAGCAGGTGAGCCGTACGAGGTTGTGTTGTTGAGCCCGTGGCTTCAACAGATCATCAGTGATAAAGAACTGCAGTATCAGCAGTTGCCCCTTGAGTTTGTGCTGGAGATCCCGCAGGATAAAACCTTTGAATGCCTGATGGCACAAAGAGTTGCGCTCACGCGTACGCTCTCAAATCTCATCAACAATGCGGTGGATGCGATGAAAGATCAAAAAAATAAACCCGCGGTTGTTACGGTTTCTTTAGAGGCAGATCTGGAGTATGTCAGGCTCAAAGTCAAAGACACTGGG
>JAHFRR010000036.1 GCA_023266165.1 Thiotrichales bacterium | reverse complement strand
ATTTGAGCTTATTGCTGGCATCACGAGACCCCGATACTAAGACGTTCTCACCTGACAGCGCTTTGATTAAAGTAGACTTGCCTGCCCCATTCGGGCCTAAAAGCCCAATTTTCTCACCAGGCGAGATCCCCAACTGGATCTCTTTTAAAATCACGGTATCGCTATACCCCAGATCTGCGTTGGCCAATTGCAACAGCTGGCCTCGCACTGGGGACTCTAACTCTCGAAACTGAAAGCTAAAGGCCGTTCTGTCATGCACAGGGGGAGTCTCAGCCATACGCTCCAGGGCTTTGAGACGACTTTGCGCTTGAGTGGCTTTGGTGGCTTGCGCGCGAAATCGATCGACAAAGCTTTGCATGTGCGCCCGCTCGCGCTGTTGCTTGATAAAGGCAGCTTCTTGCTCAGCCCGCTGCATTGCAACAATCCGCTCAAAGCGAGAGTAATTGCCCGTGTACCGTTTGACTTGATGGTTTTCCAAATGCAAAATCACTTTGACCGTCTGGTCTAGAAATTCCCGATCATGAGAAATCACGATGACAATCCCTGGATAGCTCTGCAGCCAGGATTCTAGCCATAGCACAGCTTCTAGATCTAAATGGTTGGTTGGTTCATCCAGTAACAAAATATCGGAATCCGAAATCAGGGCTTGGGCCAAGTTCAAGCGCATGCGCCAACCCCCTGAAAAATCCGCGACGGGCTTTTGCATCTCTGCCTCTGAAAACCCTAAGCCATTTAAAAGCTTAGAAGCCTTTGCAGGCTTGGCATAGAAGTCTGTTTGCATCATCCATTCATGAAGATTGCCCAGCGCATGCATATCCTGGCTGACTTCAATGGCGGCCAGTTTTAACGCTTGTTGATGATAAGCACTGTCCCCTTCCAACACATAATCCAACGCAGAGAGCGAAAGCGCAGGTGTTTCTTGACGAACCCACGCCAGACTTAAGTCTTTGGGGATTGTAAGCACACCACTGTCAGGCTCCAAGGTCTTGCGGATCAATTGAAAAAGCGTCGACTTACCCGCCCCATTGCGACCAATCAGCCCCGCTTTCTCTCCGGCGTGTAAGATAAAAGACAGCTCCTGAAAGAGCTCCAACTGGCCCAGCTTTAAAGAAACCTCTTGAAATTGAATCATTGGAATATCCCTATCCTGTGCCTACTGGGAAGCATTGTGTCTCTGCGATTTTAAACATTTGAGCCAACACAGCATGCAAGCCTGTCTGGCGCGTGGGGCTCAAATGGGCATCAAGTCCCATTTTTTGAATAAACTCTGGAGGCGTTGCTAAAATTTCTTGCGGCGTCGCATCGCTATAAACTCGAATCAACAGGGCGAGCAACCCCTGGACGATACTGGATTCTGAGGCAGCATGAAACACCAGGTGACCTGCCTTCACTTCATGATAAAACCACACTTGAGACTGACAGCCTCGCACGAGGTAGGGATCCGTGTGATACTGGGCATCCAGCGGAGGCAAGCGCTTTCCCTCGTGAATGATCTGCTGATATTTATCAAGCCAGTCATCGAAAAGCTCGTATTGTGCGATGATGTCTGCCTGGCGCCTGAATAAACGTTCATTCATCATTTTTCAGGACGCAAATGCGGAAACAACAAGACATCCCGAATCGAAGCCTGGTTTGTAAAGAGCATCACCAGTCGATCAATCCCAATGCCTTCTCCAGCAGTCGGTGGCATGCCATACTCCAACGCTCGCACATAATCGGCATCATAATGCATGGCCTCTTCATCCCCCGCCTCTTTTGCCAAGACCTGTGCCTTAAAGCGTTCGGCTTGATCCTCAGGGTCATTGAGCTCTGAGAATCCATTGGCAACTTCCCGCCCTCCCACATAAAACTCAAAGCGATCTGTCACAAAGCCATCGTGATCATTTTGCCGAGCTAAGGGGGAAATCTCCAGGGGGTGCTGCGTGATAAATGTCGGTTGAATCAGAAGGTGTTCGACTGTTTCTTCAAAAATCGCAACTTGCACCTTCCCCAATCCCATCGAGGGATCCAGCTTGATGTTGAGGGATCTCGCCAGCGCGCGCGCTTTTTGAAGATCCTTCAAGGTATCGAGCGCAATCTGTGGGTTAAAATGCGTGATCGCTTCTATCATCGGGAGTCGCAAGAAGGGCTTGCTCAAATCAATCTCATGGCCTTGATAATTTAAAAGCTGAGTTTTCAAAACCCGCTCTGCCAAAAACTGCAGTAAAACCTCTGTCTCATCCATCAATTCCTGATAGTTGGCATAAGCCTGATAGAACTCCAGCATGGTGAACTCAGGGTTATGGCGTGTTGAAAGGCCTTCGTTTCTGAAGTTTCGATTGATCTCATACACGCGCTCAAACCCACCTACAACCAATCGTTTCAAATACAATTCCGGGGAGATTCTTAAATACATCTCTTGTCCCAAGGCATTGTGGAACGTCTTAAAGGGCTTGGCCGCAGCACCTCCTGGAATCACCTGCATCATGGGTGTTTCCACTTCCAAAAAGTCTCGCGTATCTAAAAACTCGCGAATAAGACGGATGATCTGAGATCGTGTTCTAAAAACCTGACGGCTTTCCTCACTCATCATTAAGTCCACATAGCGCTGACGGTATCGAAGCTCTTGATCCGAGAGCCCGTGGAACTTATCAGGCATCGGGCGAATCGCCTTGGTGAGCAACCTCACATCCTTTGCATAGAGCGAGAGCTCGCCTGTATTCGTTTTAAAAACCGTGCCCACGACACCCAGGATATCCCCGAGATCCCAATCACAGAACTGCGCATATTGCCCCGTGGGCAGATCGCTTTCACGTACATAGATTTGCAGGCGCCCCGAATGATCTTGAAGGGTCACAAAGCTGGCCTTCCCCATCATGCGCCTCAACATCACGCGCCCTGCGAAGTAATATTGCGTTGTTTCACCCACCAGATCTTCTTTGGATCGCGCGCCATAACGCGCGTGCAAGCTAGATGCCTGCGTGTTGGGCTTGAAGTCATTGGGAAAGGCAATCCCCACACTACGCTGCGCCGTCAATTTTGCACGCCGCAAGGCCATTTGGGTGTTTTCGTCCAATCCGGATGTGCCTGCTGCTTCTGGTGTCATGCGCCTCTCACTTTTTAATTTTGATTTTCAGGAGGGCATTATACGAGAAAACAAAAGCACTGGGAATCATCTTCTACTTTGTCAACATAAATGATCTGCTAGCCCTGCTGAGGCGCGCTCAGTGCTTGTGCAGCTACAGGAATTACATTAAGCACTGTCGAGGCTACTGCACCGGCAAACACAGGTCCTACTTCAAATGAAGTCTCTCCCGCACCCGTGCGAAGTATGGCGTCCAAGGCTCCCGCTGCTAGCGGAACTACAAATCCACCAATCGCGGTATATATCGAATTTTTCTTGGGAAGACACTCAGTATAATCCAAGCCTGCTCTTAAAAAATTGTATGTAATAATACCAAGCCCGGCCCACTCTTGCGGGCTGGTACTGACTCCCATGATGGCTTGCGCAGAAACAATTACAATCCCCGCCAACACACCAAATCCTTGTGCGTACACTGTAACTCTCTTTACTTTACCTGTAGTTTTGGAGGACATAGGACACGAAGCCCCTGACCTACTACGGCCTGGGTCCATGATAGCAAGAACCACTGCGTTGGGGTCGTATCCAAGCATCCTAGGTTGATGGCCCGAAACTTGAGAAGCCCTACGGGATGTCGAGTCATCCTCTTTGCTATCAGAATTTACCTCAACAAGAGGCTTGGCTAGCGAGTCTATCTGCGCCACAGATTCCCAATCGTCATTATTCTTCTTGCCATTATTCATCTCCACACCTCCCCTACTGAACCCAATTCAATGCGATGACACTATCGTCATGATACAAGGTAAATAATAAGATGTCAACATTAAATATAATATTATGGTGAGTGTTTTGTTACACCCCCAACAACATCCTCGCGGGGTCTTCCAAAAGATCTTTGATGGTCTTCAAGAAACTCACGGAATCACGGCCATCAATCATACGATGATCATAGGACAAAGCCAGATACATAATAGGCCGGATCACCACCTCGCCGTCAATAGCGACAGGGCGTTCAACAATATTGTGCATGCCTAAAATGGCGCTTTGCGGGGCGTTTAAGATGGGCGTTGAGAGCATGGAGCCGAAGATGCCACCGTTGGTGACGGTGAATGTTCCGCCTTGCATGTCTTCAATCGTGAGAGATCCTTCACGGGCTTTGAGCGCAAAAGCTGCGATCGCGCGTTCGATATCGGCTAAAGACATCTGATCTACGTTTCGCAAAACAGGCACAACCAGGCCTCTTGGAGAGGACACTGCAACACCCACATCATAATAGCCATGGTAAACCAGATCAGTGCCGTCGATTGAGCCATTGACTGCGGGGAAACGTTTTAAAGCTTCTACAGATGCTTTCAAGAAGAAAGACATAAAGCCTAATTTGGTGTTATGGGCTTTCTCAAAGGGGTCTTTATATTTTTTACGAATTTCCATGATAGGCTTCATGTCGACTTCATTGAACGTCGTTAAAATGGCATTATGGGCTTGGACATCCAACAAACGCTGAGCAATGGTTTTACGCAGGCGCGTCATCGGGACACGCTCGTCGACTCGGCCTGATAAAGGCGTGGCTTGGGCGCAGGAGGTTGCTGTCGCTTTCAAATGCTGCGTGACATCCTCTTTCGTCACACGACCCGACTTGCCTGTCCCTGAAATCTGTTGAGGATCCACCTCATGCTCGCCCACCATGCGACGTACTGCAGGTGTCAGATTGATGGTTTCCATCGATGATTGTGCAGGCGCTGCAATAGGTTTTGCGCCTTGAGGTTCAATAGACCCCACGATTTCAGCGCTTTTGACCGTATCACCAGGAGCTTTCAAAAGAGGGCCCAATACGCCACTCTCTGTCGCTTGAACTTCTAAAACGACTTTGTCTGTCTCGACTTCCAGTAAAACTTCACCTTGAGAGACTGAATCTCCAGGCTTTTTGTGCCATGCAGCGATTTCGCCTTCTGAGATCGACTCTGGAAACACAGGGACTTTGATGGAGACTGACATAGTAGACTATCCTTTTGGTTATCTGGTTAATAAGTTTATAAAATTAAACACCCAACGCTTCACTGACCAAGCCATCCTGCTGCTCATGAAAGAGCGACGGGTAACCTACAGCGGGGGATGCAAACGCATCTCGACCCACATAGCGCAACATTTGATGGGGCTTGATCTGCTGCATCAAAGACTCTTGAATCGCAAACCATGCACCCTGGTTCTTAGGTTCTTCTTGCACCCAGAGGATCTCTTGGATATTTGCATACGGCTTCAGCGCATCCTTCAAGGCATCGAACGGGAAGGGATACAGCTGCTCTAGACGAATGATGGCAACGTTCATCAGATTTTTCTCACGACGTTGCGTCAAGAGATCATAATAGACCTTGCCTTGACAGAGGATCACACGCGTGATTTTAGACAGATCTGTCAGCTCCTGCTCGCTCAAAACGGTTTTAAAACTCCCCTGCGTAAGATCTTCAAGGCGGGAAATCACCAAAGGGTGCCTTAACAAACTCTTGGGTGTCATGACCACCAAGGGTTTTCTGAAAGGACGAATCATCTGACGGCGAATCAAATGAAAATGCTGCGCAGGAGTGGTGGGCACACAGACTTGAATATTGTCATGCGCACATAGCTGCAAGAATCTTTCGAGTCGAGCGGAAGAATGCTCTGCACCCATGCCTTCTTGGCCATGCGGTAAAAACAAGGTCAAGCCACACAAACGCCCCCACTTCTCTTCGCCCGAGGTAATGAACTGGTCAATGACCGGCTGAGCCATATTGGCAAAGTCCCCAAACTGCGCTTCCCAAATCACCAAAGTATTGGGCGCTGAACCTGCATAGCCGTATTCAAATCCGACCACACCTTCTTCTGATAAAAGCGAATCATGGATATCACAACGCCCTTGGTGATCTGACACCTGCTGCAGCGGGATATAGAGCTGATCGGTGCTCTGGTCATGCAACACGGCATGACGATGCGAGAATGTCCCACGCCCCACATCTTCCCCAGACAATCGAATATCATAGCCCTCTGCCAAGAGGGTTGCATATGCCATCACCTCGCCATAACCCCAGTTGAGGGGCTGCTTGCCCTCTGTCATCTCCAAACGATCCGACATCGCTTTGGCAACCTGGCGCTGCAATAAAAACCCTTCAGGCAATTGATTCATACGCCGACCCAGCTCACGAATCTGTAGGAGATCCACGGAAGTCTTGACAGGCTGATCCCAGACTTGGTGTAAATAAGGCGTCCAATCAACAATAAACTTTTTATTTTCATCAGGAGAAATCAAGTTCCCCACCGAGGCCCCTTTTTCGAGTGAAGCTTTATACGCTTGAACCTGCTGGTCTAACAGGCCTGGATCTATGATGTTCTGCGCGATTAACTGCTGGGCGTAAATTTTATAAGGCGGATCTAATTGCTTGATCACTTGATACATCAAAGGCTGCGTGCCAGAAGGCTCGTCGGATTCGTTATGGCCGTGGAGTCGATAACAGACTAAATCAATCACGACATCTTTGTGAAACGCCCTGCGATACGCCCACGCAAGCTCAGCCGTTTTAAGCACAGCCTCCGCATCATTGCCGTTGACATGAAAAATAGGTGCCTCGATCATCTTAGCCAAATCGGTGCAATAACGAGAACTTCGCGCATCTTTCGGGTTGCTGGTGGTGAACCCAACCTGGTTATTGATGACCACATGCAGCGTTCCGCCCGTGCCATAGCCGCGCAGCTGCGACATATTGAGGGTCTCCATCACCACGCCTTGCCCGGCAAAAGCAGCATCGCCATGCACCAATACCCCCAACACTGGGTCGACTTGACCCCGTCGATCTTGACGCGCCCGCACAGAGCCCATCACCACAGGGTTTACAGACTCCAGGTGAGAAGGATTAAAGCCTAACACCAGGTGAATCTTCCCCCCCGCAGTTTGTTTGTCCGAGGAAAACCCGTTATGATATTTGACATCGCCTGAAAGCAACTGCTTTTCATGCTTCCCCTCAAACTCTGCAAAGAGATCTTCAGGGGATTTCCCCATGAGATTGACTAAAATATTGAGCCGACCGCGATGGGCCATGCCAATCACCATTTCTTTTACACCCTGATCGCAGGAGGTTGTCACCCAGTAGTCCATCAAGGGAATCAGCGCATCACCGCCCTCAAGAGAAAATCGTTTTTGCCCCGTATACTTCATGCCAAGGTACTTTTCCAGTCCATCAGCTGCAACCAAGCGCTGTAACAGCCACTGTTGGCGGTCTTTTGAAAAACCAAAGTCCAGCATCTCAGGGCTTTCAAGCCGGTCTCGAATCCAGGCACGCTCTGTCATATCTGAGATATGCATATACTCCGTGCCAATCGGCCCGCAATAGATATTTTTTAAGTCTTGAATCAAGCTTTTCAGGCTGAGAGGGGTCTTTCGAAAAAATTGCGGAATATCAAAAACAGACTCTAGATCCTGCGCCTTTAAGCCATGAAACTCCAGGGTCAGCGCCGGAACTTCAGGGATTTTTGAGGTATCCAAGATCAAGGGATTGGTTTTCGCCGCTTGATGCCCGTGTGAACGATAAGCGTGAACCAAACTCATGACATTGGCATATTGAGTGGGGCTTTGTGTTGCAGGGGAGGAAAGCACAGGGGCATAGTTTATAAATTTATCCCGAATCGGGCTGCTGGCAACATCCCGAGCTTCACCGGGTAAAGTGCTGAAATAATTGCGCCAAGACTCTGGAATCGATAAAGGGTCTGCCAGAAAGGCTTCATAGAGATCTTCAAGATAAGCAGCATTCTCGCCATCCAGCTGGGAACTTGCCCATAAGGCCTGCATCGTTATATCCATGTTCTCACGCATCCCTTCTCTATCCACGCTCTTATCAACCTGAGGGCCATTCTAATCTTTTTTGGGGATAAGTTCAAATCCCTATTGTGCATTCCCCCTTGAATTCTCGATTGACATCTCGCTTGAATCTTTTGACAGCGTCCTCAGAATTTTATACAATCCAAAACTCCAGATCACTCACCCCTTGGAGAACTCCTATGGCGTTTATCGTAACCTCCAGCTGCATCCAGTGTAAATTTGGGGATTGTATTGAAGTATGCCCCGTGGATTGCTTTTACCAAGGCCCTAACATGCTGGTGATCAATCCTGACGAATGCATCGACTGCGCGCTCTGCGAGCCAGAATGCCCCGTGAATGCCATCCTGTCTGAGGATGAAGTGCCTGACGCGGAAAGAGCCTTGATTGGGCTCAATGCCGAGCTTTCAAAAATTTGGCCCAACGTCACTCAAAAATGCGACCCGCATCCTGAAGCGGAGCAGTATCGGCATGTGAAAGACAAGCTGAAGCTGTTGCAGAGGTAGTACACATCTTGCTAACCTATTGAATTGGCAAGGCTTTCTTATCCCCTCCTCCCTTGCGGAGGAGGGCTAGGGTGGAGGGTTCATGTTGGCAATGCCTGTATTCAGTTGCCTCCCAACTACTGAACAGAAACTCTGCCTAAAGCTTGAAAACATTGGGCTCTGTCTTACCTGGAAATAAAGATCGCAAGATTCCCCTTTTTGCTTCTGAAGGCTTTTTCAAACTGCACCCTCCACCCTAGCCCTCCTCCGCAAGGGAGGAGGGAATAAGAAAGCCTTGTCAATTGAAAAGGTTAGCAAGATATGTGCATACTGTAGCCCCTTGCGTTCGATGCCTAGGGAGAGGGGCCCACTTACGACTGAATCAACGGCTCAACGCCACTGTCCTGAAAGGTTTCTAGCCCAGCAGGGAGATTCAACACTTTCGAATGCCGCTCATCGGGTAAACCCATCCCCAAATTTTGAGTGGCAAAATCATTGATATGCTGGGGTGATGACCAGGTGCCCGACTCCAGCAACAGTTGTGTCCACTCGGTTTTCAGGCTCTCTTCTTGATGTTTTAAATTTTGCAGATGAATATAGGCCGAGCGATATTGCTGCTTGATATCCACAACCCACAAGGCCATCGCAAACAAGATAACACCCACGCCAAACCAAGCTCCAAAGCGTTGGTTAAAAATTTGTTGCTTGAGAATTTGCTTAACGGGAATTTTCATCATCATCTTTCGCTATAGAGTTATCACACTTCACTACACTTCGCAGCAATGCACTACGAGACCTGGG
The DNA here is from genome assembly GCA_023266165.1 of Thiotrichales bacterium. Taxonomy (GTDB): domain Bacteria; phylum Pseudomonadota; class Gammaproteobacteria; order Francisellales; family CACEW01; genus JAHFRR01. The sequence goes on along the minus strand of JAHFRR010000036.1, from coordinate 1,681 downwards.
ATTCACGCGCTGCTCGTCTTCAGAGGCCCCCACACGCTTGATGCCCCACGAAAAAAACGTTTCTGGTTTTTGATAGGCAATCGGCAAATCCCGCGGGCGCGTGTCGACCTCCCCCTGAACCCAGGTTCTAAACGTCTGCTTCACACAACGATCTTCTAGAGACTGAAAGCTGATGATAGCCAATACGCCCCCAGGGTTCAAGCAGTTTGGCACCGTTTTCAAAAAATTTTCAAGCCCCTCGAGCTCTCGATTAAGAGCAATGCGAATCGCCTGAAAGCTCCGTGTGGCAGGGTGCTTGTGCGGATCTTTAAAAGGCATGGCATCCAGAATAATCTTCGCCAATTGGCCGGTGGTGTGAATCGGGGTGTGCACCCGCACGGTGATGATCTGTTTGGCAATGCGCTTTGAAAACCGTTCTTCCCCAAAACGCCACAACACCTCTGCAAGCTCCGTCTCACTGACTTGCGCAAGCCATTCTGCCGCTGTCGGGCCTTGGCTTTGATCCATCCGCATATCCAGTGGCCCATCTTTTGAAAAGCTAAACCCTCGATCCGCTTGATCTAATTGGGGCGATGACACCCCTAGATCACACAAAATTCCATCCACACCCGAAAACCCAGATGGCACAAGATAATCCGATAACCGCTCAAAGCTATCATGAATCACCCGCACACGAGCATCTTGCGCTGCAAGCAATTGGGCACTCTGAATGGCTTGCAGGTCTTTATCAAACACCCACAACTGCCCTCTGGGTGAAAGCTTCTCTAGAATTTTACGGGAATGCCCCCCTCGCCCAAACGTGCCATCCACGTAAATGCCATCAGGCTTGATCCTGAGAGCATCCAAAGCTTCCGTCAATAACACACTGTGATGCGTGCCAGACTCAATGGATGAAGAAGCCAATGAGGCCTCCGATCACTAAAATACTGATGCTGCCTATCACACACGGCATAAAGCGACGCCGCCGACACGACCCCCCGCCCTCTCCGGATTCTAGCTTGACTTTTTTGGCCATCGCGCCCTTTCCCGTGTCTTGCACGATAAAGCTTACCGTGTCGTTTTCAACAGGCGAGAGCAAGCTGGAGGCATTGAAATAATACTCTTGGCCATCCTCAGCGGTGATAAAACCGAAGTCTTTCGCTCGGTTATAAAATTTAATTTTGCCTTTCATCATGAAGTGTGACCCGTCTATTGTAAAAACCAGGGCCATTCTAGCATAGGATCTTCGAGAAAACACTGGGGTGAGTGATGGGACTCGAACCCACGACAACCGGAATCACAATCCGGGACTCTACCAACTGAGCTACACCCACCAGAGACCTGGCAATCTATCACAAAACTAAGCCCTCTGCCAAGAGGGCTTTGCAATTATTTAGGGCCACCTCATGAAAACGGCTCAAACGTAATAACCCAGGGAGGTCATTACTACGTGCCATTCACTATCGTACACAGAGTGAATGACTGGAATTTTCTTGAAAAGGATGTGCAATTTTTGTGTCCTTCATTCTTATCAGCAGTCACCTCTCCCCTTGCGGGCTACGGCATGCACACATCTTGCTAACCTATTGAATTGGCAAGGCTTTCTTATTCCCTCCTCCCTTGCGGAGGAGGGCTAGGGTGGAGGGTGCAGTTTGAAAAAGCCTTCAGAAGCAAAAAGGGGAATCTTGCGATCTTTATTTCC
>JAHFRR010000153.1 GCA_023266165.1 Thiotrichales bacterium | reverse complement strand
TGATGTGCTCGTTGGGTAAATACAGGAGGAGATGCCCTTGCGCTTTGTTTCTGAGATTTGCAGGCACTGTGCTGTCGTATTGAAGATGGATGCCTGTGATTGTAAACTCCCACTGGTTAAACTTCAGAGGCATTGTCAGGATATTGGTCCCCGCTTTCAAGCGGATGTCTTGCGTTTGCAACCGTGAGACAAACCCCTTGTCATCCATAGCTTTAAAAACAAAAACAGAGGCTCGATCCCCTACGGGAAAGGGCCCAAAGGTTTTCTGTGTTGTCGCACTGAGATACTGCCCAGAGGTTTTATAGGGGGTGTCAGGATACAGCGCTCGCATCATCATGTCTGACATGTGACGATTTAAAATAGCCTCATCCGTTCCCTTTTCAATATGGACACTATAATCCATGCTTTTTACAGTTTGGCCCTCATCGCCTACCAGCTTCACCTGAAGATAAGCTGTGTTAGGTAGATCCGCGGGATCGGCATAAACTCCGCTGAAACCCAGTAATAACAGGGGGAGCAAGAAGATCGAACGCATGACTATTTTCCCTTTCTTAGAAATCTATCGACAGATTAGCAAAGAAGAGCGGAGGGTGCTAGAGGGAGATGGGCAGCCTATATAAAAAGAGGCGCTAGTTTTGCCAGTACTTCGTGTAAGATTTCTGAGGGCGCGCTCTCGAGTTTACGGGCGTTGCGTGAGGCTAAATCGAGTGCGCGAGGTTGATCGCATCGGATAATGCCAACTGTTTCTGTACCAGCCCCCATGAGTGAAACAGCAAAGCCTGCTGTGCGAGCGAAATTTCCTCCGCTTGTGATCGGCAATACAATGGGCGTCTTTGTAAGTTGGTTAAAGGCCAATGGAGATACGACAAGAACAGGCCGCATGCCTTGTTGTTCATTGCCAGAGCTAGGGTCTAGAGAGACCAGATAGATATCTCCACGCTTCATCATAACAACTCACAGCCGCTAGGCTTGTTGCTCAGCCAAGTATGATCTTCTTCGCTGATATCCAAAGAGGCATCGCATTGTGCGAGCAATTCTTCTAAGCGGTAGTGAGTGTGGGGTGCAGGATCAATCACCAAGCAACCGTGGTCGACAGCAAGGCCTACTCTCGCACCCGCATACAAGTGCAATAAATCCAGGATGGAGGGTGGGACAGCCAACATCGTTGAGCCGCCCACTTTACGCAGATGGGTTGTTAGCATGAGTATGTTCCCTTGTTAAGTCTTGTTATACACGAGTATAACTCAGTAAAGTCTGCCATGCAAGCTTTATCGAGCACTTTATCGAGCACAATGTCAAGCGCATTCAAACTTGCGCCCACGCACCATAAAGCTCTGAAGGGGTATCCAGGGAGTAGCAGGTGATATTGCGCCACAACACAGCGCCTGTGTGGGCGGTGTGCGTGAGCAGGGGCAGGGCGCTGAACGAGCCCAAGTGCGTTGCAATCCCTTCACCACTGGCTTTCAGGCAGGCTTCTTTGTAAGTCCAGAGCTTGAGGAAATCTATCGATCGCTGCGTGTTTGAAAGCGCTGCGAGATGGCTCACCTCATCGGGATGAAAGAATCGTTTTGCAAGCTCAAGGGCGTTAGGCATTGATCGCTGGACTTCAATATCGACGCCGATCTCAGAGGTTTTTGAGAGTGCAATAATCCCGTGATGATGGCTGTGGCTGATGTTGAAATAAAGAGAATGCTCGAGAGGGGCGCTCAAGTACGGCTTCCCGTGGGGGTGGGTACTCAAGGCCACCTGATCTGGCATGAGGTTCAGCGCACCCCCCAGCCATTCTCGAAGCTTACCTCGTGTGAGAATAAATAATGTTTGTGAGAGCGGATGCTGATATTTCTTGGCATGCTGCTGCTCATCTTGTGAGAGCATGCCAAAATAACGCTGAAGCTCGGGATCTGATGTTTCGCGACTGTCTATCAAAATAAATTGAGGCCTGTTTTGGAGCGCCATGGCTGTAAACTTCTCTGGATCTCAAGGGTGGTTTGAGGGTATGATAGCATAGGTTTTGGGGTTTTCTGTTTTTATTTCTAGGCCCTGGCTAGGGGTGAGGGGCTGTAAAATCTCATCAATATGATTTATTGCTTATGCGGTAAGCTTGACTCCACTGCCCCACTCAAAGCGATATAGTCAGGTTTGGAACCCCATTTTGTGACAAGAAGTGTATTTTATCAATCTTCTTTAGACGGATTTGCTTCTTTTTTTTTGTAGTGGCTTGCCACATCAAGTTTGAAGCAAGTCAACACAGAAGTAATTGTGCTCAACACACCTGTAGACTCTCCGGAAGATGTATTTTTTGGGGGTCCTGGGAGGAGTGGTGAAATGTCGGTAGTCTCTGTTTGAATATCACTTTCTAAACTTTCATTCGAAATACTTGAAGAGGTTCGACGGAAGCGGAGGCCTCTATTCTCTTCGCTTTCCTCAGCATCTATTTTGGTTTCAGCAGTAGAGTCTGCCACGGCGCGATCACGCCTGTAAGAGGGGAGCTGCTGCCATACGTTAACAGCCGCATCATAGTCTCCCTTGTTTTTTTCGTATTTTTTGGGCTGAGCTGTAAACATATCGTGTGCCTGCCCTAAAAGCAAGCTAAATACTTTAAAAACAGCAACATCAAAATCGGTTTCTTCTACAGTCTCTTGCCCTGCCTTTTCACATTTTTCTTTATACATCTCAAGATAGTCCAACACAGCGTCTGTTGCCGTTTTCAAAGCTGAAGGATGAGCTGTTCGAGGATTTCTATATTGATATTGATAAAAAGGGTCAGCATCGTTCAAAAGGCATTCTTTAATATAGTGTGCACTTCGAATATCAATACAAAAATCAAGCATGGAATATTCTAATATATTTCTATTTTCGTCTTTAAAAGGCATTGGAATCCCAAAAAGATCAGGGTATCTCGTGCAGCGGATGCACTCGGAAAGATAGAAATCGACATGGGCAAAATTATCTTTTTCGTAGGCCAGGAGTGCTGATTGAAGATTTTGTTGCATGAAGTTCAGCTGACCTCCTCTCAATTTATACTCCAGATCAGTCTGTGGCAGAGTGAATGACCAACTAAATGGCATGATTTTCTCCTATGTTGAATTCACTGATTTGCATTATGCTGCAAAATGGAGGTTTGAGCAACTCCCATGACTTAGCCCTGGGTTGGAGAGGCATCTCTTTTTGACTCAAAAGCTCCAGAAGTGTGCTCGAGTGATGCGATGGAAAGAGCCGAGCCTGGTCTGCTTGTGGTGGGACCTGAAATTCCTGTTCGGGTTGCTGCTACCTGCCAAGAAAGGTATTGACTGGCCAAAAAGGAGAAGCCCCCGATAGCAGCTTGCATG
>JAHFRR010000152.1 GCA_023266165.1 Thiotrichales bacterium | reverse complement strand
AACGGCACGTCGCTGGTTTTGGGGTTGCTCGCTCGTGCATGTTGTGCTATGGACATTTGGGATTGCCTGGGTGCGTGGCGGCTTGCCTTTTGATACGATTGAGGGCATTGCCTGGGGCAACCAATTGCAATGGGGCTATAGCAAGCATCCGCCTTTGGCTGCATGGTTATGCGCGCTGTTCTATCACTTTGCGGGCCCTGTGGGGGTGTATTTCTTGGCGCAGCTGGCGATCTTCGTCACTTTTGCCTGCGTTTTTCGCTTAGCCCGTGTGGTCTTAACGCCTTTGCAGGCCTTTGCGAGTGTATTATTACTAGAAGGCATTATCTATTACACCCTCATCTCCCCCAAAATCAACCCCACAACGCTGATGACGCCCATGTGGATGGTCTTGATCTTGATCCTCTTTTTTGCCATTACCCAAAACCGCCTTTGGCAATGGCTGTGTGTAGGGATCTCAGCGGCACTGGTTGTGCTCACCAAATACCAGTCTCCCTTTATCTTAGCTTCGCTTTTTAGCGCGATGATTTTCACGAAAGAAGGGCGCCGTTGTTTTAAAGACCCAGGCCCCTATGCAGCTTTGTGTGCGATGACGCTTTGCTTGATTCCCCATATCCTCTGGCAGTTCCGTCATCATTTTGAAGAGATCACCTATCTGGTGCAAAGCAAAGAAGGATTGCGTCATGCGGGGTTTGTCAATCGGGGCTGGATGGCTCACCTCTATTATCCCTTGATGATGATCCTCTCAGAGCTTGGCGCTATGGGAGGTATGATCTTGATGGCCGTGTTGAGTTTTTTAGGGGTTAAAAGATCTCATCCAGATCCTGTTCAGCACGATGCGTTTGCCATTCGCTATATTCTCTTCGCCGCCTTGGGGCCCAGTGTTTTGACGCTAGGGTTCTCATTGATCACAGGCAGCTATCTTTATCCTAAATGGTTTACGCCGTATTTTTCCCTCTGGGGTGTTTTGCTGATGTTGGGGCTTAAACCTGTTTTCACCCCGAAAGTCTTCAAGCGCTTTGTGTGTGTTGGGGTGAGCATCGCGCTCCTGTTTTTTCTGGGGCGTTTTGGATATCTCTTGCTGAACCCCCTGATTAAAGGCGATGCGCGTCCAGATGCCTACTTCCCTGATCAGGCCATCAGCCTTCATGTCGAGCATATCTGGCATGTGCGTGAGGGAGCTGTGCCTTTGCCCATTGTGGCGGGTTCGCATTATCTCACTGCGATTGTCACGGTCTATGGTGAGGATCATCCTGTCCCTTACATGGATTGGCGCTCGCATGAAAGCCCTTGGTTGACAGATTCAGTCGTGAACCAAAAGGGCGCCGTGTTTCTCTGGTATGTCAATCCCACCAAGATGGCGGGTTTACCGGCAGGCATCCAAGCGAGATTCCCTAAAGCAGAGTTTTTGGATGTCGTCCATTTTGCAAAAACGTGGCCAGCGCCAAAAACCGCGCAAGTCATGATTGGCTTTGCCTATGTGCCTCCCTCACAATAGAGGTGCAAGGCGTTTTCATTTATTATATAATAATGTGGATTTTGTATTTGACGTAACGTAATGATAGGAGTTTTTATGCTGAACCAAGAACTGAACGAACAATTGATTGCTGCTGCTTTGGTTGGCAACTTACCTGATGTGGAAGCATTGATACGTGAAGGCGCTCATGTGGAAGCGGTTGATCAGGATGGATGGACAGCCTTGATGCACGCTGCTCGAGGGGGTCACACGGAGATTGTGCTGGCATTGATGTGGCGTGGTGCTAAAGTGAATGCTGTTAGTCGGGCTGGGTGGACGGCCTTGATGCAAGCTGCTAAGGAGGGCCATACAGAGACTATGGTGGAGTTGATAAAACGTAAGGCTGATGTGAATGTCTTGGATGACTGTAGATGGACAGCCTTGCATCGAGCTGCTGAGAGCGGCCACACGGAGACTGTGCTGACATTGATAGGGCATGGGGCTGATATGAATACTGTTACTTGGGGTGGATGGACAGTCTTGATGCACGCTGCTAGGAGCAGCCGCACAGAGACTGTGGTGGCATTGATAGGGCATGGGGCTGATGTGAATGCGGTTGATTGGGATGGATGGACAGCCTTGATGCGAGCTGCTGAGAGTGGCCGCACGGAGATGGTGCAGACGTTGATAGGATATGGGGCTGATGTGAATGCTGTTGATCGAAATGGATGGACAGTCTTGATGCACGCTGCTAGGAGTGGCCATACAGAGACTGTGGCGGCATTGATAGAGCATAAGGCTGATGTGAATGCTGTTGATCGAAATGGATGGACAGTCTTGATGCACGCTGCTGAGAGCAGCCGCACAGAGATTGTGATAGCGTTGATAGGGCATGGGGTTGATGTGAATGCAGTTATTCAAAGTGGATGGACAGTCTTGATGCACGCTGCTAGGAGTGGCCGCACAGAGATGGTGCGGACATTGATAGGGTGTGGTGCTGATGTGAATGCTGTTACTGGGGGTGGATGGACAGCCTTGATGCACGCTGCTCAGAGAGGCCATACAGAGACGGTGCGGGCGTTGATAGGGCATGGGGCTGATGTGAATGTGGTTGATTGGGATGGATGGACGGCCTTAATGCTGGCTGCTTGGAGTGGCTACACAGAGATTATGGTGGCGTTGATAGAGCATAAGGCTGATGTGAAGCTTATGAGCGAGAAGGGGCACACGGCATTGGTCATAGCTGCTAAGTATGGGCGTCTGGAGTGTTTTAAATTGCTAGTGTTGGCCCATCTCAAGCGTGGCGTAACGATTCCAGGCATGCCGGAGGATGTCTTCTGTGCGCAGGTCAAAGCATTATGGTTACGAGCCTTGACGCCTGAAAACCGTGAGGCGCTTATCAATGAGCTTAGCGCTGACACAGCGGCTCTCTCTGGTACAGCCCCTGTAGGAACTCAGGTTGCGAACAAGGGCTCAACGGCACTTTACGCGTCTTTAGAAAATACGTTAAATGGCGGGTCTCAGCAGTTCAATGATTCGAAACTAGAGGGCTAAACGCAAGTCATGATTGGCTTTGCCTATGTGCCCCCTCAAGGCCCGTGACAACCAGGAATTCTGGGGCCTGAGGCGCTGAAAGCGCCAGGTAGTTCCCTGTGTGGTGCCAATCTCCCAGCACCCAGCGTAGCGTATTGTTTTTTGGGTGTACGGCTTGTTTGTGCGTATGGCCATGAATCATATGGGAAAGCCCAGTGGTGCGATACAGTTTTTGCAAGGCAGGCTCTGTGACATCATAAGGATCGTGGGCAGCATAGAGATTTTTATCTTCTTTTCTTCTTTCCCCTTGCGAGAGAGGGGTGTAGTGCTTGGCTCGAGACTGTTGCCTTAGATATCGCGCTGCAGAGGCTCTGATAC
>JAHFRR010000151.1 GCA_023266165.1 Thiotrichales bacterium | reverse complement strand
AGGGGAGAGGGGACAAGAAATTATGATGCGAAAGTTTTTTATTTTTTAGGATTACCCACTCAAAACAACATAGAGCCGCTTTTTTTGCTTGAGCAGTATAGATGACTTGGGGATTCAGATTCATTCTCAATCCACTTTATTGATCTCTTGTCGAGCAATATTATATCTTAAAAGATCAAAAATTCAATCCTTTTAGATTAAAAATTAGATTATTGTAAATTATTGACAAGCGCATATCCGCCGAGCTATACTCCGCGTATAACAAATTATCACCACACTGCCAATCCATCATCGTCCAAAGGAGAATATTTTGAATGTAATACCCTACACAATTGCGCAGCAAGAGCTCGTTAAAACGATGCAGAGCGTTTGCAAGAGCCATGCACCAGTTGTCATCAAACAGAACAAAACCACCTCTGTTGTCATGATTTCCTTGGAGGACTTCAATGCTTTACAAGAAACTGCATACCTGCTTCGTAGCCCTGCTAATGCAGCATACTTGGCAGAAGCCTTAGATGAAGTTGAAGCGATGATTGCACAGAAGAAAATTAAAAAAATTCATGACTTTTAACTTAGCCCTCTCCCACGAAGACCTCACCCAGCTCCCATTAAGCCTTACGCCTGAAAGGATCACTGAGATCTGCGCGCGAACGCTTGACGTGTTAATTCAAAAAAATCTGAGAGCGCCCTCCCAAAAACCTATTGAAATCCAACTGGCTCTGCTCACCCCTCTTGAGATCCAGGCGCTTAACAAAACCTATCGCGGGAAAGACAAACCCACGAATGTGCTCTCGTTTGAGTCTGATCCCGACATGCCTCAGCCTCAGGATATTCTGATGCTGGGAGATATCGCGCTCTGCCCAGAGCTTTTGCAGCAAGAAGCTTGCGCGCAACAGAAAACGCTTGAAGCCCATTACACACATCTGCTGATCCATGGGGTTTTACACCTGTGTGGATTCGATCATGAAACAGATATCGACGCAAAGATCATGGAACCTTTAGAAACCCATATCCTACACTCCCTTGGTTTTGAGGATCCCTATGCGATCGAGCCTTAAATTTTTATTGAGTGTTTTGACAGGCGCTCTATTGACTCTAGGCTTTGCGCCCATCAATATCGCCCTCTTCGGCCTGATCTGCCCCTTGATGCTCTGGGGTTTAATTCACAAAAGCACACCCATGCAAGCCTTCTGGCGTTTTTTAGGATTCGGGATAGGGCTGTATGGTGTAGGGGTCTCTTGGGTCTACATCAGCATCGCACGCTTTGGCGGGCAGCCTTTCTGGGTTGCAGGTTTGATCACAGGGCTTTTTATTCTCATCTTGAGTGTCTATACGGGGATCCTGGGCAGCCTCCTGGCGCATTGTGCAAAAAAGCCTTGGCAGAAAATAATACTCTACCCCACACTCTGGACGCTCTTTGATATTTTAAGATCCTGGATTCTAACAGGCTTTCCCTGGCTTTTTTTAGGCGACACTCAACTGGGTACCCCTCTGCAAGGTTTTGCGCCTATCGGCTCTGTCTACCTCGTGAGTTTTATGACTGTCTTGCTCAGCGTTTTGTTTTTCCAATTGATCCTAGAGAGAAAATTACGACGCGATGGCTTGGGCATTCTCTTGATCGGCCTATTGGGATATGGCTTGAACTCGATTTCATGGACACAGATTCAAACCCAGCACCCTCTTTCTATCACCAGTATCCAAGGGGATATCCCACAGAGCCTTAAGTGGCAACCGAATTTGCTTGAGAACAGTCTTCTCACCTATCAAACCCTGAGTCAAAAAGCGCTGGATCAACACCATCAAATCCTGATCTGGCCTGAAAGCGCGATTCCGGATACTCAACAAGACCTGCCTCGCTATCTTCACGTTTTAAACCAAACTTTAACGCACAGCCATAACAGCTTGATCACGGGGATTTTAGAGTCTCAATCCACGCCTCATAACACCCTCTATTTCAATGCCGCGCTGGGTTTGGGCGATGCGCATGGGGTTTATCTCAAAGAGCATTTGGTGCCTTTTGGTGAGTATATCCCTTTTCAAAATCTTTTTGGAAGGCTTTTTGCTTGGATGGATATTCCTGCCTCAGGCTTCACCCCTGGCCCTCGCCATCAAACCCCGATTCACATCGAGGGATACCCTGTTGGCATCATGATTTGCTATGAGATCGCCTACCCTATGCTTGTGCGCGAGCATAGCCTGCACAGCGCATTTTTGGTGAGCCTCAGCGATGATGCCTGGTTTGGTGATTCCCTAGGGCCTTGGCAACAAGCCCAGATCGCACAGATGCGCGCGCTTGAAACAGGTCGCTATCTCATTAACAGCACCAACAACGGCATCACCTCCCTCATCAACCCCAAAGGCCACGTGATTGCAGAGATCCATTCCCATCAAGCACTGGCGCTGCAGGGCGTGATCTATCCCGTAAAAGGGGAAACACCCTGGCAAAGGTTTTGAGCTCACGCATCTAAAAAAATAAAAACACAAAATAAAAATACACGCTTGCATCATCGAGTAGATCTGCTAGAATGCCCGAGTCCTTTGACATCTTGTACTAATCTACTGAGGAGCTTCACCATGAAAAAAGTCGTCATAGCAACCGCTGCCGTATTGGCATTGTCCCTTTCCAGCGCTTTCGCAGTCACCGCACAAACTGGCGTGTTTGTGACAGGCGGTGCGGGGATTGGGCAAATGGATTCTCCAACGTCGGGGTTTAGCGCTTACCCTACCTACTCTTATAAAAATTTTGGATTTGCCTGGAACAGTGGTATTGGGTATCAACAAGCATTGAACCAAAACTTTTCTGTGGGTTTAGAACTTGGTTATGGTCAGCTTGCAAAAGGCTCTTTCAGTTTCAATGATGGTGATGGCACCTCTGTTGATGTTGATATCAAGAATACAGCATGGCAATTATTAGCAAATGCAACATACCTGTGGAACAATGGCTTTAATGTCTTTGTAAACGCAGGAGGCGCTCGGGTAAAACAAGATGTTACAGCTACTGTTGATGGCATATCTGGCCCAAGCGATAAAACTCAGACTCGATTTGTTGCGGGCTTGGGCTTAGGTTATCAGTTTACACAGTCTTTTGGAACTAATATCTCCTTGCTTCATGTCTTCGGAAAAGACTATAGCAATCTTGCTGATATCAGTGGAGTCTCTAACGTTGCTGTCGCAACCAGCAACACTTTCACCCTCAACCTGGTTTACACCTTCCCAACGATGTAATCCTGCGTAATCCTGTAGGGTTCTTGTTAGAATCGACGAAAACCCCGCGCTGCGGGGTTTTTTGTCAAGTATATAGGTGATTTAGAGAGTATCATGACGCCTTCAACATCCCTTACTCCCAGCTACTTCAACGGCCAATTCATGCCGCTTT
>JAHFRR010000150.1 GCA_023266165.1 Thiotrichales bacterium | reverse complement strand
ATCGCAGTGAGCGCTTTTTGGTGGCGGAAGTGATTCGTGAAAAACTGATGCGCTTCTTAGGTCAGGAGCTGCCGTATGCCGTGACGGTAGAGATCAACTGGTTCAAAGAGGGCGAGGATGGTTTGCTGGAGATTGCTGCGACGATTTTTGTGGAACGTGAAACGCAGAAGGGCATTATTATCGGCGCAAAGGGTGAAAAGCTGAAGCAGATTGGCACAGAGGCGCGGTTGGATCTGATCAAACTCTTAGAGCGACGGCTGTTCTTGCAGCTATGGGTTAAAGTCAAATCGGGATGGTCTGACGATGAGCGCGCGCTCGTGAGTTTGGGATATAACTGATATTTTTTGATAACAGCCTGTAGACAAGTGCCAATAAAATCTCTAAAATCGCTGCCTTGTATCTAGATAGGCGTATCATGTAAAAAATCGTTAAAAATATAAAAGAGAGGAGAGGGTTGTGAGCGTTGAAGTGGAGAAGTCAGAAGGCATCCTGAAGCATTTGAGTATCACGGTGGTGGCCAAAGAAGTGGATGACCTGTTTGAGTCCAAGCTGCGAGAAACCGCATCGAAAGTGCGTTTAGACGGCTTTCGCGCGGGGAAAGTCCCGATGGCGTTGGTGCGTAACCGATTTGGCAAGCAGATTCGTCAAGAGATGCTCACAGGCGTGATTGATACGCATCTTCAAAAAGCGCTGGATGGCCAGACGTTTAAAGTCTCCGGGGTGAAATCTGTAGATCTGACCCAAAACGAGGCGGGCAAAGATTTTATTTTTAAAGCCATTGTTGAAACCTTTCCTGAGATTGACATCAAAGATCTTGATAAAATCAGTGTTGAGAAGATCATAGCCTCTGTGGAAGAAGTCGATTTGGATGACATGATCGCAACGCTGCAAAAGCAACATGCCACGTGGCATGGCGTCGATCGCGCCATTGAGCAAGGCGATCGCGTGAAGGTTGATTTTGTAGGGACGCTTGAAGGAGTCGAATTTGACGGAGGCTCCGCGCAAGATTTTGCTGTGGATATCGGCTCAGGGCAAATGATTGAAGGCTTTGAGACAGGCTTGATGGGCAAGAAAATGGGTGAGCAGGTGCAGTTGGATCTGGTCTTTCCCCTGGAGTATGGCCGACAAGATTTGGCGGGCAAACCAGTGAAGTTTGCCGTAACGATCAAATCCATTGAAGCCCCGACGCTGCCTGCCTTAGATGCTGAGTTTTCCAAGAAATTCAATGTCGAAACGTATGAGAAATTGCGTGAAGAGATCAAAGGCAATATGATGCGCGAGCTGGAGTTTGGGTTGAACAACACCCTCAAAACCCAGGTGTTTGAAAACATTGCCAGCCACAATCCGATTGAAGTGCCAAGTGATCTGATCCATCGAGAGACGCAAAGCTTGAAATACCAAGCGGCACAGCGCTTTGGGATGCAGAAAAATGACGAGTGGAAAAAGCTTCCGGATCCTCTTTTTGCTGAGCAAGCCAAAAAGCGCGTGGCCTTGTCTTTATTGATCTCGCACTTGATTGATATGCTGAAGTTGACCGTAGATGATCTGAAAGTCAAAGCGTTGATTGCGCGCATCGCAGAATCTTATGAAGATGCACTCGAGGCCGAACATGAGATTTTTGAAGATGAAAACCGTTTGAGCAATCTGCAGCAGGCAGTACTCGAAGACCAGCTGGTGGAGCATCTGCTCAAAACAGCGAAAGTCACTGAGAAGCCCCTGAGTTTCAAAGAAGCGATGAAAACCATTCGAGGTCAAAATGCATCAGTTTAAAGAATTTGTGGCAAGCTCTTCTCTCTTTTCAGGGCTCTCAGGGCTTTCAGAGTCAACGTTGATGAATAACCTGGTGCCTATGGTCGTTGAGCAAACGGCGCGGGGCGAGCGGGCGTTTGACATCTATTCGCGCTTGCTTAAAGAGCGCGTGATTTTCTGCGTAGGCCCTGTGGATGACTATATGGCGAATTTGATTGTCGCCCAGTTGCTGTTTCTAGAATCTGAAAACCCTGAAAAAGATATCAACCTCTATATCAATTCCCCTGGAGGCGTTGTCACAGCAGGGATGTCGATCTATGACACCATGCAGTTTATCAAGCCGGATGTCTCAACTTTGTGTATTGGCCAAGCGGCCAGTATGGGTGCGGTGCTCTTGGCTGCGGGCGCGAAAGGCAAGCGCGCGTGCTTGCCACATGCCAGCATCATGATCCATCAGCCTTTGGGCGGGTTTCAAGGTCAAGCATCTGATATTGAAATCCATGCGCGATACACCCTCAAGATCAAGGCGATGCTCAATGGTGTCTTATCGAAACACTCTGGTAAGCCGATTGATCAAGTGGCCAAAGATACGGATCGAGATAATTTCATGAGTGCTGAAGAGGCTCAGGCGTATGGCTTGATTGATCAGGTGTTTGTGACACGAGAGAATTTAAAATAAAAATATAAAAAAGATTGAGAAAAACAATGCCAAAAAAGCCAAAGTCTGACGGCAAAACGTTGTACTGCTCCTTTTGCGGAAAGAGCCAGCAGGAAGTCATTAAGCTGATTGCGGGGCCTTCGATGACCTACATTTGCAATGAATGTGTGAGTCTCTGCTCAGACATTATTGCTGAAGAGGCCCGAAAGGGTAAAACAGGCAATGAGCAAGAGAGTCTCACGGGGGAAGATACGCTTCCCACCCCGCAAGAAATGATGGAAAAGCTGAACCAATACGTTATTGGGCAAGCCCATGCGAAAAAAGTCTTGTCGGTCTCTGTTTATAACCATTACAAGCGTATTCGCACTGCCAAGAAATCCAGTGAGGCGGTGGAGATCAGCAAGAGCAATATTTTATTGATTGGCCCTACCGGCTGTGGTAAAACCTTGCTGGCACAGACCTTGGCGAAGATGTTGAATGTCCCTTTTGCGATGGCGGATGCCACGACCTTGACCGAAGCCGGCTATGTGGGTGAGGATGTTGAAAATGTCATTCAAAAGCTGCTGCAAAATGCCAACTATGATGTCAAGCGCGCGGAGCAAGGGATTATCTACATCGACGAGATTGATAAGATCGCTCGTAAATCTGAGAATCCGTCTATTACCCGTGATGTTTCAGGGGAAGGCGTTCAACAGGCTTTATTGAAACTGGTGGAAGGCACTGTCGCCTCGATTCCCCCCAAAGGCGGGCGTAAACACCCGCACCAAGAGTTTGAGCTGGTTGATACGACAGGTATTTTGTTTATCTGTGGTGGGGCGTTTGATGGCATTGAGAAGATTATCCAAAACCGCACGGATAAATCGGGCATGGGCTTTTCAGCTCAGATTCGCAGTGAGCAAAGCAATGCCGCCAAAAATGAGTTGCTCAGCCGCGTGGAGCCCCATGATTTGGTGCGCTTTGGCTTGATCCCTGAGTTGGTGG
>JAHFRR010000149.1 GCA_023266165.1 Thiotrichales bacterium | reverse complement strand
TACTGAACAGAAACTCTGCCTAAAGCTTGAAAACATTGGGCTCTGTCTTACCTGGAAATAAAGATCGCAAGATTCCCCTTTTTGCTTCTGAAAGCTTTTTCAAACTGCACCCTCCACCCTAGCCCTCCTCCGCAAGGGAGGAGGGAATAAGAAAGCCCTGCCAAGTGAATAGGTTGGCAAGATGTGTGCATGCCGTGGCCTCATAGGGAAGAGGGAATCCCCTCGCAACCACCTCGCACATCATCGCTTGAGACCTGAGAACCAACGCAGTGTTCCATCCCAAATACCCTGAATTTTCAAGCGATGAGCTCAAGAGGGGAAGCCTGCAGGACTTGGCTATCAGCTTGATGGAGAACACCAGAGATTTCGGTAAAAATTTTTGGATAAACCCCAAGAGATCAGCCCATAACGGCGTATGGGGCAAATAGGGTTCGAGGCGTTCTAGCCATAACACGATTTGGATTTTCGACTGGAAGCTCATCACCGCACGCCCACACACCCCATTCACGCCTAGCTGATTGCAGTTTTTTCGTGTGCTCAGTTGGCTTTGCATCGTGTGAGGAATCGGGATTTTATGGGGAATATAGCCAATAATCTCAAGATCCAAAACAGAGAAGGTAGACTTCAGTAATTGTCGGAGTTGGCGTATACCCAAAAAGCGCCCCGTGAGTAATGGCGCATACACGACAAGAGGACTGAATTGCGAAGGCTCCAGGCTCTCAACCCCATACCCCACTTGGGTGAGCCCCAGCATGACTTTGGAAAACACATCGCAATACCCTTGAGAGGGCCGCACTTTTTGTGTGAGGCGATAGCGAGAGAGGCTCTGATACCAGGTTTTTAAGAGGGCGTGATGAAAAAAATCTAAAAAAGGCGTCAGGGCTGAGTCTTCAAAAGAGTGTCCTAGAAACCGCTCCCAATCATGAGAAGGTAAGGGCGACTGCACCCCTTGCAACCCGAATAAATGTCCAGTGATCTTTAAGATCAGGTTTTGGGAGAGCGCCCCCTCTGGCGCCAAGGCCCATGCTTTGATCTCGTGGGCAGGCACAGCGACTTCTGCCGAAACCCCATAGCGCCAAGGGATATCCGGAAAATAGCGTTCCCAAAAACAGAGAAAATCCCATAAAGAGATCGTTTTTTTTAAGACGGGAGGAAACGGGGTGGCCATCGATAACACCTTCCAGATTGCATGCCTTGAATCTCAATCTCATGAAAACTGTTGATAGGCCCGCGATCCTCTGCAATGCCTTGGAGGATACGCCCGAGTACATAGAGAGGAGAGGCACCTTGATCTTGAGATTCATCAAACACCAGGTGTGTTTTGCTCCCCAACATCCACTGCCCCCGAAATAAGTGTCGAGAAGGACTGACTGTCACGCGGCTGACCCCCTCTCCCACCCGAAGGTTCCCCGGCTCACCCACGTGAAACTCCGTAGATCTGAACCGTGCTGCACGCAGTAATTGCTGGATTTTCTGCGGCGTATCCAACGCATCAAAGCTGACCGCTAAGTGGCTCAATAGACGGCTATGCGCCAGACTGCCTTCCAGGGGGAAAAAAACAGGGCTTAGGCGACCCACACTCGACCATCCTAATCGCTGCCCTGCCTGACTGTCCCGCGCAAACGCTCGATTCTGAAAAACTTTGAACAGCTCAGGCTGATACACCCATAATTCTATCGAAATCGTCTCTTTGGCGTGTGGCGCGAGAAGGCTATCAACAAATCGAATATGGTATTGCGGGGCCTGGCTCAGGGCATGGGTGCTTTGACTGATAGCGTAGTGCCCTATGAGATCTTGGGATGCGGCAGAATGGCCTGGAGAAAACAGGGCGTGATAGGTGCGGTACTGCTTGCTGTCATGATCAAAGCCTGTCACACGCTCTAGATGGTGAATCTCTAAGGGGGCACGCATCAGATCATCCGCACGAATGGGATAGGCTTGGGCACTGGCGTGATGATGGAAAGGTACCGCATCCGCAGGAAAAAGATTCATCGCGGGCGTGCAGTTCAAGCGGATCTCCTGAGGCTTGCCTTGTACCACTGACCAGTCAAAAGCGGTTTTTTTGAGGGTGATTCGGATGGTAAACCCCCGGGTATCCACTCCCTCCAGTCCTGCCAACCCTTTCAAGTCACAGAGATCAATAAAACAGAATTTTTCAGGAAAGGTCAAAAACTCAGACAAACGACCCAAAGGCTGTGTCGTCACGCTCGGCATGATAGCCAGCGCCTCTTGATCATCATACCCCACCTCTTGAAAACAAGCCTGAGGCAAAGGCTGCCAGAGTTCTTGATTCGCCTGCCTATACTCGATAGACACAGTTTCTGTCATCAATTCTGCAATGATCTCAAGCGCGCTCTTTTGCCCCAAGCTCCCAAGATAAAAGCGCAAGCGAGGGATCTCAGGCACAGGCCCCATACGCATCTGAGGACATACAAATTCTAAAATCCAGTGCGCATGACCTCGATGCTGCTCCACCCTGGAGTCGACAATCTTGAGGGCATAGCGCGTCACAGGCCAACAGGTCTGCAGTTGATAGCGGGTTTGCCCAACATGAACCTCCAGGATCTCCCCTTTCGCTAATTGATCTTTCCACTGATTTTGACTGAGGTCTTGAATCTCAAATTGCATGATCGCGCAGGAAGGTTGTGGCTGTACCGCATCAGGATATAGCAACTGGAGCATGTCAAATGTCAATTCCGGATAGACCTGCTGCTCATTCTGATGGATCTTTGCTGTGAGAAACGCGAAGCCTTCCAGCAATCGCTCGATATCAGGGTCTTGCGCGTGATCCCCTAAAAACGGCGCCAGTTTCGGGTAGCGCACCGCAAAGGCTTTGCCCTCTTCTCTCAGCTGCCTGAGCGTTTGCTCATAGTGCTGTTGAAAGCTTTGCTGTTTCATGGTGTTTCGCTATCGTTTAACATAGACTTGGCCCTCACGCGTAATCCAGCTGTGGTATAGGACAGGCAAGGCTTTTGGGGTATGACGCAACTGACCTTGAAGGGTGAAGCGCACTTTATCGGGTATCTCGGGGGAGAGCTCCCCTTTGACCGAATGGATCTTGAGTCTGGGTTCGTATTTGGCAATCAGAGACAGCATCTCTGATTCCACGCTTCGCACCCAATTGAGATGGCTGTGGTTCACCGTATTGAAGTCAGGTAACCCATAATCCGCCTGTAAGCCTGAACTGCCTTGATGGGTGTTGAATAACGCTGTCAATGAGTGTCCGATCTCTGCCACCAGGTCTTCCTCTGTTCCCAACATCCCTTGCCCCCAAGAAGATTCAGCGCAAAGCCTTTTCAATAAAGGGATTCTCACGCTTCACCTCACCGTGCATCCATATCCAAACGCCCTGCTAAGGACAACGTAATATCCGAGCCCATATATTTGAAATGCGGGCGAACGCTGATCATCACTTTATACCAACCGGGTTCACCGGCCACACTGCCCACGGTGATCTTCGCTTCC
>JAHFRR010000148.1 GCA_023266165.1 Thiotrichales bacterium | reverse complement strand
CCTGACCCAACACGCACCCTCCACCCTAACCCTCCTCCACAAGGGAGGAGGGGATAAGAAAGCTTTGCTAATTCAAGGGGTGACTGGAAGCCTGACCCAACACGTACCCTCCACCCTAGCCCTCCTCCACAAGGGAGGAGGGAACTTGAAAAGCCTTGCCAATCAAGACCTCCAAAAGATCTGCGGATACCTTAGCCACAAGAGAGGATTTTGAGGGAAACTTAAAAAGTTCTATGGCCTGACCGCACTTTTACTCACACCCCTTCAGGACTGTGAATATGCAAATGGCGCATGAATCTGCTATGATGCCCTAAAATCGCGTAGGATCTATCGAGATGGGCGTTAAGGTTTCCATTATTTTAACCACTTATAATTGGCCAGAAGCCTTGGGTGCCGTGCTTTCTGCGCTTGAAGATCAAACCTATCCCCATTTTGAAGTCATTGTGGCAGATGATGGATCTGGATCTGCAACACGCGATCTGATCCAGTCTTTTCAACAACGTGGGCGTTTGGACTTAAAACAGGTCTGGCAAGAAGATGCAGGGTTTCAAGCAGCGAAAATCCGCAATAAAGCGGTGGCTATAGCCTCCGGGGCTTATTTGATTTTTCTCGATGGGGATTCTATCCCGCAACCTCGATTCATCCAACGCCATATGAGCCTTGCAAAGCCCGGATGGTTTGTCGTAGGGCGTCGCGTGTTACTCAACCCTGAGCTGACGCAGCAGGTTTTAAAAAACAAGACCCCTATTCATCAATGGTCACAAAAACGCTTTCTACACGCTTTGTTTCAAAGGCACCTCAACCGTATTTGTTCTTTGTGGAACCTCCCCTTAGGTCCCCTGCGTCGGCTACACGCCAACACATGGCAAGGAGCGATGACCTGTAATCTGGGTGTCTGGCGTAAAGATTTTTTGGCTGTCAATGGGCTGGATGAGTCTTTCGTCGGTTGGGGCTATGAAGACTCTGATTTCGTTGTCAGGTTATTGCGCTCAGGGGTGCGTCGCATCAGCGCCAAATACAAAGCACCCGTGATTCACCTCTGGCACCCTGCCAATAACCGCGCGGCTTTAAAGGAAAATTTTGAAAAATTCTATGTGACCTACCAAGCCTATACGATTCGTGCCCAACAGGGTGTCAGTCAATATGTGCAAGAAGCGCCTGCCTGCAAAACTCCGCTGAGCGTTGCTATCATTACCTTCAATGAAGCAAATAAGCTTCGTGCTTGCTTAGAGTCAGTCCAATGGGCCTGTGAAATTATTATTGTCGATTCTGGCAGCACGGACAAGACGCTCCAGATCGCTCAGGAATATACCGACAAAATCTATCAAACGGACTGGCCTGGGTTTGGCATCCAGAAAAACCGTGCGATTGCCTATGCCACACAAGACTGGATCCTGGTTTTAGATGCCGACGAGGTGCTCTCTCAAGGCCTTCAAGCGGAAATCAAAACCCTGCTGGCACACCCCACTCCAGAGATTGCTGCCTATCAGATTCATCGACAGTCTCTGTTTATGGGTAAACTTATCCACCATGGAGATTGGTCTCGTGATTGGGTCACACGGCTTTTTCGATCAGGGCAAGCTGCATTTGATGATGCCCCTGTCCATGAAGCCTTAGTTATCCAGGGTAAAACCGCTCGCTTACAACATCCCATGAAGCATTATGCCATTGATCGTCTTGAGCAAAGCCTCTCTAAGCTGAACCAATACTCCACACTCAGCGCCCACAAGTATGTTGAACGGGGCAAAAACACGTGTATCCTGGGCGCTTGGGCACGCAGCCAATGGACGTTCTTGCGAGGCTATCTCTTAAGACTCGGGGTGCTGGATGGGCTTGCAGGATATCTCATCGCAAAGCTCAATGCTGAAGGGACTTTTTACAAATATTCGAAAGCCCAATGTCTGCAAAAAAATCATCACAGCAAACAAAAAATGCGTATCAAAGAGCTTTCTCAGCAAGAGCCTGCTTCATGAAACCCACCCTAACGCCCTATCGCATCGCGTGTGTGTTTCCAGGGATTTATCGTGGAGGCTCGGAGCAAGTGCTCTTTAATCTCACACGCGGGTTTCAAGCGCTGGGGCATACCGTCAGTTATTTTTCTCTCAAACCCATGGATCCCAAAGAAATGGTTCTAGATCCAGATCTACCCCAGCCTATTTTACTCACCCAAAATAAAAATAAATTATTTAATATTAATATTAATTTCAGATGCCTCCGTCAGAAAAGATTAAATCAAACAATCCAAGCATACGAAGCTCAACATGGCGCTTTCGACCTGATCCTCTCCAACATCAATACGCGCACCCCCCTCAAGAGCCAACACCCAGATCGCATTTTTTATTTCCTGCACATTGATCCTTGGGCCGGTACGCACTGTCGATATGCCCATCAGCCCAAGCGTTTTGCAAAAGAAATCGCGCGCTTACGGGCGTGTTATCAAGACAAACAGGTGATTGCCGTCTCACAAGGCGCGGCAGATGCGCTCTTACAAAAAATACATGCCCACCCGAAAAGCTTGCAGGTCATCTACAATCCCTTTGATTCACACAAGATTCGAGCGCAGGCGCTTGCCTTTGGCCCTCCGCTGGATCAGCCCTATCTCTTACACGTCGGGCGATTTGACCCTCAAAAGCGTCATGACCTATTATTGACTGCTTATCAAAAATTAAAAAATCCACCCAAACTGGTCTTGCTCACTCATGTGACAGAACCCTTAATTCAACTGATTGCACGCTTTGGCCTGACAGATCAAGTGCTCTTACCTGGCATGCAGTCCAATCCCTTTCCCTGGATCCAGCAGGCAAAAGCCCTGATCTTGTGCTCAGACTGGGAAGGCTTTGGCAATGTGATTGTCGAAGCCCTGATGTGTCATACCCCCGTGATCAGCACAGATTGTCCCTCAGGCCCCCATGAGATTTTAACAGGGCATTTGGCAACAGGGCTTGCCCCCTTAAATGACCCTGAGCGATTGGCTCAGAAAATTCAAGAAATCCTTCACAACCCCTATCCTATCTTACCCCAAGACACTGAGCGCTTTGAGATGCGTACGATCCTACCCCAATATCTGAGCTTAATCTCATGAGACACCCCCCACTCAAAAAACACATTGCCTTGATACTTTCAAAACTTCAAATGGGGGGGCTTGAAAAAGTTGTTCTCCAATTGGCTGAAAGCTTTAATCAAATGGGGCATCAGGTCGATATTTTCTTTTTTGAATCTAAAAATTATTTCACCCCCCCAGTTCTCATGAAAGCCTCCGTGGGTTTCTATCCAATTAAAATCAAAAAAACTTTTAAAAGATGCCTGTGGTACTGTCAATATCGAGTCAAAAAAACATTACAGGCTCAAGAACATGCTCATCAATGCCCTTATGATATGATTTTAGGAAATCTAATTCAGGAATCCGCCTATTTGCATCAACTTCCTCAAAATCATTGTTTCTACATAATCCATGAATGTTTGTCTTATTGGATCGGAAAACTACG
>JAHFRR010000147.1 GCA_023266165.1 Thiotrichales bacterium | reverse complement strand
CTTTTCAAACACATTCCAATCATTCACTCTGTGTACGATAGTGAATGGCACGTAGTAATGACCTCCCTGGGTTATTACGTTTGAGCCGTTTTCATGAGGTGGTTTTTAGCGTATTGACATGGCAGCAATAAAAAGCTAGCCTGTAGAGGCATCACCAATGCTGGATGGCTAACCAATTGATGAGGATGTGCAAATGTTAAGTGACGCAGACTTTAAAGCAGGCTTGTGGATACGCACTGTGAGTAATTTGCCTGAGGAGCTTAAGATACTAAGAAAACGTGAAAAATATACGAGCGTTGAGTGGCGTTTATCTCACACTCCTGTGGCCCAAGCAACCCCCTTGTTTACTCCCTATTCCCCGGCGAGCTTTATGGTAGAAGGGATCAATGCTGAAGTTTTCTGTCAGAATTCAGCTGGAGTTATTTTTGGATGTGCGAATCCCCCTGCTCATTTTTATGATGGTTGTAGCGGAGAGCGTCTAACACGTACAGATGATGGGGATTTAAACTACAATAAAGAAAAGCTTGATAATGGTACGGGTAGAACGCATCAGTTACATTTTCCCTCATCTGTTGAGATCAGAGAACTATTGCGTACCCGTTACGAAGAAGAGTGTGCAGGTACAGCTGGCTCTTATGCTCCTGATGAAGAGCCCTGTTTACACTGGAATGAAGGCTTATTAAGATACGGATTTAAAGATATTCGAGGGATTTATTTTGATCTTGATGATTCTAAAATATGCAAACAAGCACTTTTAATGCGGGCTATGCTGGATCGAGTAGGTGGTGTTCATCTTGATAGTTTAGAATTTTATCAATTTAAAAATGGCAGATTTATTCATACACAAACGAGAGATGTTGAAGAAGGGGCTGCAGCTGATACGGCGACTAGAAGATGGAGCTCAGAGCATGTAAATACAGCTTTGGCCATGTATGAGAATAGTGAGCGCAATCGACAATACAAGGCTGTTTCTCTAGAGTCAGGCGCTCCCGCTGAAAAATCTCTAGAACCATTGCCAGATATAGATTCTTCTGTTTTAAGTTCACGAAAATCAAATTCTGACCCCCTTGCAGCACAAGGTGTTGCCACGACAGCGGGAGCCCCTGCTCTAGAGTCTCTTGAAGTTGGGGTGAGTCCGTCTTGAGCCTTTCCTCCTGAAAGGCCTAAGGTACCCACACATCTTTCTAACCTATTCACTTGGCAGGGCTTTCTTATTCCCTCCTCCGCAAGGGAGGAGGGAATAAGAAAGCCCTGCCAAGTGAATAGGTTAGAAAGATGTGTGTATGCCTTAGCCCTTGAGGAGAGAGGTCGCTGAAAAGCTTTACGCAAGCACAACAGACCGCACCTCCCTCACCACCCACAACGCCTTTCGCGCCCGTGTGAAGGCGACGTAGGTGAGGCGCTGATGTTCGTATTGCGCTTGTAATTTCTTTTGTGCGCTGAGAAACTCATACAGGGTATCCGCGTTTTGTCCGATAGCGGGTTTAGGGGCCAAGATCAGTTGATGGGTGTTGTTCACCAAAAAAGACTGCCAGAGCAATAAGGGTTGCTCTTGAGGCGTACGCGCAAGAGCGGGGCCCATGCCTAAAACGATCACGCGATCAAACTCCAAGCCTTTGGCTTTATGGATAGTCATGATGTGGAGGGGTTGGCGTGAAGGGGTTTGAGTGTGAGGGTTCAGTGGGTAGGAAGAGGCCTTCAGAGCGGCGAGGCGCCCTTCGAAGCCTTCAAGATTCCAAGCAGGGTCAGTCGTTTCCAGTAAATCAAAAAAGACCTGAGCGTGATGATATTCGTGCTCAGAGGTGAGCATGTGTGGCCCATCTAGATCCAGCCAGAGGCCTTCGATACATGCGCGCGTGTGGGTTTTACGAATACTCGATACCGCTTTTTTCAAGAGGGGTAATAGGCGCGTGATCTGGTGTTGAGCCTTGAGAGAGAGGGCGCTGACTCGAGCAGGGTCTTCTAAAATCTCAAGAAGCGTGTGATGCGGGAGGTGAGCGCCCAATAATGTCAAATCTACCAGCGATAAACCGCACCAGGGCGCACGCAGGACGCTCATCCAAGCAATATCATCTGCTGGGTGTAGGATTGCCCTCAAAAGTGCCGTCAGATCCAGGATGATGCTCTGCTGCGCCAATAGCTCGATGTCTTCAGCGATCCAGGTAATCTGATGTTCACGCAGGAGGGGGAGTACAGTTTCCAGCTGTTTGCGTGAACGCACTAAAAGGGCGATAGAGCCTTGTGGATCTTGATGTTGCCAGGTTTTGATTGCGTGAAGGATGCCCTCTGCGCATTCGGCTTCCGGAGCTTCTTGAAAAACCACAGGCTCGCTATCTGGATAGCACTGCGTGGGGAGCGAGGGGTGATAAGGTACTGCGCCATTTAAGGGGTCATCATGATGAGGCATATGCGCGGGAAAATAAAGATTAAAATCATGAACCAGCTGGGCATCTGAGCGAAAGTTTTGGGTTAGCCTCAAAAATTCCAGTCTGATCGCGCCAACACCCTCTAAGCGCGCCTTGAAAAACAGCCCTACATCCGCTTGGCGAAAGCGATAGATCGATTGCATGGGGTCGCCCACCAAAAATAAAGTCTTACCTTCAAATGGACTCCAGTCTGAGATCAACTGGGTAATGATCTGGTATTGCAGTTGTGAGGTATCTTGAAACTCGTCTATTAAAATATGGCTTAAGCGAGGGGTGACGCTCGCATCTTCTTTCAAGAGTGACAAGGCTTGCAGCGCAATTTCCGTAAAATCGACTTCGCCCGCTTCTCGCATTTCCAGTTGTAAGAGGGCGCTCAAGACAGGGAGCACCTCTGTTAAAGCCATGATGATCTCAAAGCTTGCATCGGTGTAGTGGGGGTCAGGCAAGCTTTTGCCCTCTTGAAGCAAAGTCAGGAGATCAGGGTCTTGCAAAAGTGCTTCTAGGAGGGGTTGCAGGTGAGCTTTAAGATCAGAGCCTGCAGGGATGCCCTGGCGTAGGGTGAAGCGCTTTCGCCATTCGTTTTTATCTGTCAACAGCCAATGCGCCAGCGCTTGCCATTGTTGGAGGGCATCCAGATTTTGAGAGGGGTTTTGTAAATTGCTTTGCGCCTCTGTAAAAACCCCTAACAGTGCTGTGTAGAGCGTTGTGGGCATTTGCTCTTTCAGCTGTGATAACCAAGTCTCTCGACGCCATTGTAGGGTGTTTTCAAGATCTTCTCGCGTGAGCCTTCCTGATTTTAAGTCATAGATCAAAGGCAGCCATTGCTCGCGGGATTTGAGCATGCGAATGAGCGTGGTTTGCAGGGCTTCAAATCGATGATCGAAATGGAGCAGCAGCCGCTGCAGTGCTTGAATCCAGGGGGACGTCTGGGGTGTGTTCTGAGACATGTCTTGAAATAAACTTTCACAGGCGTTTTGATAGGACAGATCAGGAAAGTCTGTTCCAGGTAGCTCATACCCCCTTCCAATGCTGACGGGGCCTTTGGATCGAATGGTCTGAC
>JAHFRR010000035.1 GCA_023266165.1 Thiotrichales bacterium | reverse complement strand
TGATGATTTTTCGCGGGATCAAGCCATTGATACCTCGCCTACCGCGCATATCCTGGTGATGGCGATGGATCATGCCAACGGCATTATTGTCTATCACTATGACCCCAAAACCCAAACCCTCACGCGTGAGTGGGCGGGCATAGTGAAAAGCCCGTGGTGGGAGGTGGGGATGAGGCGTGTGCCTTAACCAAACGCGATGATAGTTAGCAAATAGTATCACTTATTGATTGGTATGGCACAATCAGTGAGGTGAGGTTTTGAGTCCATGAGGCGCTTGATAATGCCTATTTGTGAAAGAGGTATTTGGGGGGGGCTAAAAAGTTTAGAAAGAATAAAATACACGGCTTTCTAAAAACTTGTCGTTCCCGCCTGTGCGGGGATGACAAACTTTCTGAGTTATTTTCGCCAAACTCCTAGGAAGAGGTGCTAGGCTCTTGATGCTTTTTTTTCGCAGTGATGACTTCCTCTAAAATTTGAATAGCTTTCTGGTAAGCAGGCCCTATGATAGCTCGAGCGATCATTTCGATGGACATAAGCACAATTATTGTGGAGATAAGCAGGACAAGACCCGTGAGGCTAAACAAAATGTTGTATAGGCTATCTTTTGGAAATGCTAAAAGAGATTGAGCAGGGATAGGAGAAGTTTTGGATATCAGCGAGGATATTTCGGAGACAATTGTGCCTATACTGACTATGACACTTCCTATCCAAGCGATTTTTCTCCAATTAATGCTGATTCGATAAATGTCATCGTAATAGCCTTTGAAAATATTATGGCAATGCAATAAGGTCTGCAAGTTTGCTTTTCTTAACGCATGTATAAGTGTTGTTACTAATGTTGCTCTGGCGTTCATTCTAACAAATGTATCCCTGACTTCAGGTGTTAGAAAGGTAAGGCGAGCCAATGTCGATATTGAAAAAATAAAAATTCCAGCCATCACAATATCATTATGCCATCTTCCAAACAAATAAGGGTCTATGGCAGTGAAAATAAGCATCATCCCGAGCATGCAAAATAACAGAGGTAAGTTGCTGAAAAATATCTCCCTTATTTTTATCTTGCCTGGATAGGTTTTTACAAATTCGAACAATGCCTTGAGAACAAAGGCTTCGTTGTGTATAGGCGCTTTTTTTAAACTAGACATGATGAGCAGGCTTCCTTATCTAGATCAATAAATATTATTTGAATTGTTTTTTTATTCGCTCAGCGTGATCTCGAAACTCGGCGCTAAGCTTTTAGGTAGTAGCTTGATAACCCCCGTTTGGCAGGCATCCAACAGTGCTCGTTTCTCATAGTAGCTGGTGACTAAAATGCACGGGAGCTGTGGAAATTGCTGAGCAACCTCCAGGCCTGTCAGCTGATGGCCCAGCAGTTCATGGTCAAACAACAAAACGAATGGATGCGAGATGGGCTGTGTGCTCAGCCACTCACTGCAGACTTCAGGGTCTCTGAAATGTTGTAAATGCACGGCGCCCTGAAACTCGCTAAATCGCCCATCCCAGGCAGAATGAATGGCTTCGTCGTCATCTAAAATAACAACGGTGGTGTGCGGCGCAAGCTTGAGTTCTAGAGGCATCCAAGCGGGAGGGTCAGTTTTGGGGAGGGTGAGCGTTACGGTAGTTCCAACGCCTTCAGTTGACTCAAAGTCAATAGCACCCTTTAAGGGCTTGAGTGTGTCAACCGCATGTGTGAGCCCTAAACCATAGCCACCTACTTTTCCATAAGAGCCATCAAACGCCTTCACTTTCTCCAAAACCTCAGGGCTCATGCCTTTGCCGTTATCGTGTATTTTAAGCTGGAGGTGGGGTTCATGGCTCTGCGCAACTTCTTTCAATGTCAACCGGATTTTCAGAGGCTGTTCGGGGATGCGCGCTTCAATGGCATTATTCAGTAGGTTTGAGAGCATGCGCTTGAAATCCGCCTGTTGAACTTTTGCAAAGAGAAAGCGCTCAGAAGGGATCATGTCCAGTAAGATTTCAATTTCTTCGCCGCCATATTGCACACGCTTTTCAGCTGCGACTGATTCCATCATCAGCGAGATCAAATGGGCCGTGAGGTGATGTCCTGTGTCTACGGCATTGCCTTTATGGGCCTCTAATAAATTGCTCGCAATATCTTGAATCCGCTGCGTCACCTGCCGTACCAATATGCGTGAGGCTTCAGGCATGCTATTCGCGCGATGCATCAGCATACCAAGTGCCATAGCTGGGGAGCGAATATCATGGGCAATCTGGGTGCAGGTTTTGGCAAAAGCCTCGTGGGTTTTTAGTTTTTCCTGCTCGAGGCGCTCGATTTCTTTTTGTTGAGTGATATCAATGGAAACGCCGATCATACCAATGACAGTGCCGGACTCATCTTTCATAGGGCTTTTGCTAGAGCGAAACACCCGACTTAAGCCGTCTATAAAAATAGCCTCTTCCTCTTTGGAGATTGCCTCTCCTGTAGACATCACTTGCTCATTTGTATGGTTAAGCTCTTGCAGATAACGGTTGTCTTTCAGTTTGAGCAGATGAAACAAATCCTCATTATAAAGTCCGACGAACTGTTCGCTTGTCTTGAATCCAAACATTTTGGCTTGTTGAATGTTGCACCCTAAATATTGCCCATTCCTGTCTATCCAATACAAATGTTCGGGTGCCAATGCAATGACGTTATTCAAAATTCTCAGCTGCTCTTTCACGTCAGCCAATTCTTTTTCTAAATCCTGCCGACTTTTAACAGTAGACGTATGCTGTTGGGTAGCCATGATAATCTCTCCTCAGAATAAAAACCCCTTCAAGATAGATTATATTTTTACCATAATATGATAGAAATTACAAGCTCTGCTTTGCCGAAGACTGATCCGTCAACTCAGCCAAGCGACTCAAGTTCTCTTTACCCAGCACGGTGACATACTCAGGAATTGTGCCTGGATCGAACTTCATGCCGGAGATCAGATAGAGATTTTTATAGCCTTTTTCAAATAATTGCTTCGCTAGAACCAGGCCATTGAAGCTTTTGAGGTTGAAGTCATAATCAAAGCAAATCGGAGTTCCTTTCTTATAGTCATCGAGATCTGCAAGGAACAGTTTCGGGCTTTCATAGCACGCCACATCACGCACTCCCACGAGGCTATCACGCACCATGTTAAGGAGCATGGTGTCATCATCAATAAGGACAAGGGTATTGAGATCAGAGGACGCTTTAGACTTTGGTTTTTCAATGATGATAGGGATCTCAGAGGCCAGTAGCTTGGGCAGGATTTTGACTTGCAAGTTTACAGCACGGGCGAGCACTTCCTCATTGGCGTAGTGGCTGGTCACAAGAATACTGCGTGGAATACCTGTTTCTTCAATGATATCAAGCCCATTACGGTCTTGAT
Source organism: Thiotrichales bacterium (assembly GCA_023266165.1). Taxonomy (GTDB): domain Bacteria; phylum Pseudomonadota; class Gammaproteobacteria; order Francisellales; family CACEW01; genus JAHFRR01. Next base: position 8,266 of record JAHFRR010000035.1, on the reverse strand, counting down.
GTAACAGCTCATAGTCTGATAGAAAGCAAACTTGTTTTTGCTCTGAGGGAGAGAGGTTCTCATACGCGAATAAAAAGTCATTCCCTTTTGTGAAGTGATGGATCAGTAGCGTTGGATTGTGCTTTTTAGTGTGCGCAAAGTGGCTGTCCCACGCGCCATGAATGGATTCGTCATCATCTAAGATCATAACGATATCATTGCATTGCAATACAATCTGATCTGCGATCCAATTGGGCGGTAAAACTCTGGGGAAAGCAAGGGTGACAGTGGTACCTTTTCCCATCACAGAATCAATGGAAAGCTCGCCATAATTGCGTTCTATGGTTTCTCGTGCTTGGGTGAGTCCAAGGCCATGGCCGCCCTTTTTCCCTTCTGTGACAGTGATATTGTCCATGATTTTTTTGATTAACGCAGGTGGCATGCCTGAGCCATTATCCTGTACCACCACACGCACCCATTCAGCATCACATACCAGCTTCAAGTGAAGGGTGCCTTGCCTCTCAGGGCAAGCTTCGGCGGCGTTGTTAACCAAGTTGGAGATCGTACGTTTTAACGAGGCTGCTTGCATCATCGTAAAGACAAACTGATCTTTAGAGGGAATGTCCACCTCAAGCTTAATATTAGTGTTTCGGTAGTGATAGCGTTTCTCCGCTAAAAGCTCCATCAAGAGCGTAGACATCAAGACCGGCACTCGTGGCTCTACATCTAAGACTTCATGCTCTGTCACATGAGTTTTTTGGTAGTGATGGATTAAGTTATTAGCAATATCCTGGATGCGCATTGCCGCTTGACGCAGCGCTACACGCTCTTTTTCAGGAATGTCATTGCAGGATTTCACAAGCATCAACAAACTGGTGGTAGGCGATTTGATGTCATGCGCCACCTGGGCAGAGATTTTCGCGAACTTATCCTGCTCCTCACTATGCGCTCTTTGTGCTTCATTCTCAAGACGTAGGCGCTCAGCTTCTTTTTGGCTGGTGATATCAAAAGAGATTCCAACAGTTCCAATGATTTCGCCTTGTTTGTTTTTAAGAGGCGCTTTCTTAGAAAGAAATATTGAAACTTGGCCATTTTGCATCAGCAGTGGTTCTTCTGCCGTCACTGTTTCTCCTGTGGCCATTACTTTTTGATTGATAGCAATGACCTCATCTGCTTTTTCGTGCCAGGGCATATCTCGATTGGTTTTGCCGATCATGTCGTGACGAGATTTGAGTCCGACCGTTCGTGCTTGTTCATCATTGCAACCTAAGACGACATCATTTTTATCTTGCCAGTAAATATGTCCGGGCAGTGTTGCAATGACACCTTCTAGTAGACTTTCAAGATCTGCTTGAGTGGCCTCTAGCTGCTGCGCTATTTTTTTTTGTTCTGTGATGTCCATGGACACCCCAATAACACCAATTGCTTTGCCCTGTTCATTATACCAGGGTGCTTTCCTGGATAAAAAAATACCCTCTCGACCATCTGGGTAACAAAAAACCTCCTCAAGCTCTGTGATGCACTGGCTCTCAACAATCTTTGCATTAACCCGTTGCCATTCGTCAGCATATGCCTTATCTGTAATGTCATACAAACTACTCCCGATCGCTTCTGCGGGGGATTTCAGTCCATATGATTTAGCCTGTTGATTATTCATGCCATAAATAATCCCATCCAGCCCATACCAGTACACATGTGCAGGCAGTATATCGATAATGTCATCAAGCATGTCTTTTTTGTTCTTTTGCACTTGCATTCTCCTTGCAACACTAGAGTTTCAAGTTAAAAATATGCCGAGCACGAAAATACTTCCCGCTTCCAGCCACAAAATACTTTTCGCCAAGTGCTGACATCTTAACATAAAGTTTGTTAAACCAACCAGTGGTTTCTTCAGAAAATTTTGAAAATTGATCAAATGGAGTTTTATTATTATTTGGCTCAAAGGTTCTTCCGCGATATTGAGGGTGACAAGCCATTGTTTTTAAAAGTAATTGTAAAAGACCACCTGCTTGTTGGATGTAGCTGAGCACTTCATCCCGTGAACTCAGCTTGGATGAATCGCCTTTGATTGCAAAGTAAGGGCTTTGGGTCTTCGCATTTTCCAAGAGGTCAAATTTTTGTGTGTTTGGGTTTCCACGAAATGCAATGCGCAGATAATCTTTATTTTTCATTTTACACAGGAGCATGATGTTAGTGCTTGAGGAAATAAGGCTGGTTAGAATGATATAGCCACTCAAGAAACTTGGAACCGTATACCTCCCCATTTCGTCTAACCACAGCGTGTCTACCACGAGCGTTGTCAACGAGGTGATTTTTTGATTATGGAGTGAAAGAAATTTCAAAAAATTACACGAATCTTCTGAGAGAATCCTCTGAAGTTTGATGATGTATCTGTACAAAGAGCTTCTCGAACAGAAAAACACTTCTTCATACAATGAAGGAAATTTTATTTCGGTATTAACTCTAATTGCATCGTTAACATGCGTATATTTTGAAAGAAAAAAAGCTGTAAAAACGAATATTGACTCTTCGTCGAATGGGACGTCTAGCCCGTGCATAGTGATGAACTGTCTGCTTGATATGAAAGGGCTCTTTGGGGTATTAGCTACAATATTTACGTTCATGCTGGCAATATTGTCAATTATTTGATTCAGTTTTTTAATTAAGGCTTCTAAAGTTAATTTGGTACGTGGAGACTGTGAAAGCTGTAATGTGCGATAAGCTCGGATTTGGCAAGCTGTATCCCCAACGTGTGGATCAAACTGACTGAGATCACCTGCAAGAAAAGTTTCAGCGGCCGAAATTGCAACTTTAGCAAAGTATATGTAGATCTGAAAAAGATGTACCTTATCGATACTTTTTTTCAGTACTTTATTTGGGGATCCAGGCAATAGATCAATCAATAGCTGCATCGTGTACCTCTCAAGCCTGCACGGGTATTGCACTTGATTTGGGCGATTCGTTTTTTAAAAGCATTCATGCAGTAATATCACTGTGTAGATCTATCTCGGAATTTTTGCAGCATAACAGAAAGAAACTGGTTGCAAAAGGGTAATCATTGCGATTACAATCGATCGTGGTTCATTTTTTTAGTTAAGAGAGAGTGTGATGCATACTAAAGAGATATTGGCCCTGCGAGACGATAGTGATGTAAACTCAGATACGACGCCATTTAAGTCTTTATCGCGTGGTAACTCAGGAGAAATCTCCCAGTATTTAAGCACGCAAGAGGCGCTTTCGCAGTTTGTACGTGAGGGGCTGTTGACGCAAGAGTTTGCGGATAGAATCCATCAGCAAATTAAGAACCAGTTTCCCACGATGTTGGCGTATGATATTAGCATGCTTATGACCTTACTGCAGTGGTATTTTACGCGCGTAAACCAAGGAGTGGCAGGGCCTCTGACTTTGAGTTTTTTCAACATATTAACCTTGCTTCAGGTATTTGCACTCGTGCCCATGATGTTTGATCTGTCACCGATGTATGGCCAAATTTGCATGAAGCTGAAAATACTGAAAGCAACTCAAGAGGTATTAGACGCGCGCGCATCTGGAAATTCTGTAAAGGAAGCAGCAATTTTAAATGCACTTCACTCTGTGCTGGATGAGAAGGCGGTTGTAGCGATGGCTGCTAGACTAGAGCCCTTGGAGATGCGTGCGCGTAAGCAGGCGTATCAATTGGTTCTTGACGAAGTTGCTAGATTAAAGCAGAAAATGAGCCCTATTCTACGCAATGCTGCTGTGGCAGCTTCTTGGACTTTCCTGCTGGCTTTTGCTTTGGTTTTTTCTGGAAATATTTTCTCGGCAATGGGGCAGCCCAAAGAGATTTCTGAGCCCGCACAAGAGTTTCTGAGAGAGGCTATTATTCCTTTTTTTGTGTCGTACTTTCGCTTTTTAGCAGAATTAACGATGCTATCTTTGCAGCAGTCACGCGCGCTTGCAGTCAGGGCGCTGTCAGGTTTTGGTGTCAGTGTGTTTGCTTTGACCTTTTTGGCGTTGCCTGTGGGCGGATATGGTCTTGATATGGGTTTTCCTGCATTAGCGATAGGTCCTAGTCTAGGTTTATCATTGACATGTGTTTTGTTCAATCTTTTTGTAGCTAAGAATTTAAAAGAGTATTCGTTTTTTAAAAATTTGCTGACTTATGTTCGTACTCAAGATGCAGCGCATCCAGAGAATAATAGAGATGATTTAGAGCAAACATGGCGTTATTTTTTAAATGGTTTTGGCTTGGCTGGTGCGAATTTAGGGGATGTCGGCGCGATTATGGGATTGAATGTGATGGCAGCGATCATTGCTGCTTGGGGTGTTAAAGATGCGCCAATACTCCAGACCTTCGGTGCCTTACTGCTTAATTTTGCGTTGTGGATAACGGCAGCAGGAGGGCAAACGGGGCAAGTACGTTTAGGGATGGCGCTGGGGGAGGAATTGGAGAGGATGTTAAAGAAGGTGCCCTCAAATTTCCAAGGCCCTTTTTTGCAAGCAGTGGCAGGTATTCTTGGGCAGTTGATGTTGCAGCTGCCAGTGCTTATAACTTTTGCAACCGTGCCAGAATTAGTCGCAAGTCAGATAGATCCTCCAGTGGTTGGTTTGCCAGAAATCCCCTCTTATTCAAAGTTGATTGCTCTGCTTGCTGCATTGCAGTCAATACAATATTACTTTTTGCAGTTGAATCGGCAAGGGGGTGATAATAAAATAAGCTCTATGCTCTCTATTCTTTTCCAGACGATAGGTGTTGCCTTAATTCCTTTGCTGGCGTATCTAGATTTGGGCGCAGACGCAATGCCTTATGGGGGTATTGTAGGGACTGGAGCAGCAGCAGTGGCACTGATGTGGCGTGCGTGGAGCCTATTAAAGCCATCGGTTATTCAAAAGGTGACTGCAGCAAAGGTTTTAATAGAGGAAGTAGTAGAGGTGAGTGCTGAGGGAGAAGTTCCAAAACCAGCGCCGCAAACCTGGTCTCAGTACTTTGCGGAGAAGTCCCGCTCAGCTGCGGCTGCATGTGGGTCGGCGGTCTCTTGGTTTTCTTGTGGCGCGACATCCATCCATCAGGAGCTAGATCCTATTAATGGGAATGCGCTTATTTAATTCATTTAAGAATTATCATTGCGAGGCTTGCAGCGGAGGTACGGTTAAGCGTGTTTCTGCTGGCTGTGTTTGCCAGGTTTTCATAAGAGATGCCATCGTTGCATCTCTTTTTCATTTCCACTTAAAATTTTTGCGCTATACACCCTTGTGAAGTTGTGAGAAACACCGTATATTGTGGTTCACCCTGTACCTGAACCACAATATGTTGTAGTAGCGGTGTTGTTGGGTGCATGTCAATTTTTTCTAAAAACTTAGGTATAACAATGAGATATCATGGGAGTTATGATGGAGCAGGTACAAGAAAATATTCAGATCGTCCCTGGATTTCGAGGAGATTTAACGATGGGTGCTGAGATGGGCGTGATGAAGCCTGGCTTGTTGAAAGTGATTAAGCGAAATGGCCAAGTAGCGCATTATGATCCGAGTAAAATTGCGGTTGCGATGACCAAGGCATTTTTGGCTGTGGAAGGCGGTCATGCGGCGGAATCCACGCGTGTGCATGAGCTTGTCAAGCGTTTAGTCCAGCAGATGACAGAAACCTTCCTGCGTCGTATGCCATCAGGAGGTACGCTGCACATTGAAGATCTGCAAGATCAGGTCGAGTTGACTTTGATGCGGGCGGGGGAGCACAAGATTGCCAGAGCCTATGTGCTGTATCGCGAAGAGCGTCGCAAGGCGCGTGAAGCGTCGCGTACGATGTTCACTCCAGGCGAGATCCGTGTGAAGAATTTGCAAGGCGAGCTCATGCCGCTTGATAAAAAACGCCTGGAAGTCTTGATTCGTGAGGCTTGTCAAAATATTGATGGGGTAGATGCCACCGCTATTCAGGCCGATACACTGAAAAATCTGTTCGATGGAGTTTCCAGTGAAGATGTAAATAAAGCCATGGTGATGGCTGCGCGGACACGTGTCGAGCAAGAACCAGATTATTCGTATGTTGCAGCTCGATTGCTGCAAGATGCCCTCCGTTCAGAGGCTTTACGTTATTTGAAAATTGCAGACAGTGCAACGTTTGAAGACATGAAAACGTTATATCCTAAAGCCCTGAAAGCCTATATTCATAAAGGAATTGAACTGGAGTTACTAGATCCTCAGTTGAAGCAATTTGATTTAGATAGATTGGGGAAAGAGCTTGAGAGCTCGCGGGATTTGCAGTTGACATATCTGGGTATGCAGACGCTCTATGATCGTTACTTTATTCATCACCGAGGGACACGCCTGGAGTTGCCTCAGGTGTTCTTTATGCGGGTTGCCATGGGGTTGGCGCTCAATGAAAAAGACCGTGAGGCGCGTGCGGCAGAGTTTTACCATGTCTTGTCGACGTTTGATTACATGAGTTCAACGCCTACTTTATTTAATTCAGGAACCCTACACTCTCAGCTCTCCAGCTGTTATTTGACAACCGTGCCTGATGATCTTGGGGGGATTTATGGGGCTGTGCGGGATAACGCGCTTTTGCAAAAATTCGCGGGGGGGTTAGGTAATGACTGGACACCCGTCAGAGGTATGAACTCGCATATCAAAGGGACTAACGGTAAGTCTCAAGGTGTGATCCCATTTTTGAAAGTCGCCAATGATACAGCAGTGGCTGTCAATCAAGGCGGGAAGCGCAAAGGCGCAGTGTGCGCTTACCTTGAAACCTGGCACGTTGACATCGAAGAGTTTTTGGAGTTGCGTAAAAATTCGGGCGATGACAGGCGCCGTACGCATGATATGAACACCGCCAATTGGGTGCCAGATCTCTTTATGGAGCGCGTCATGAATGACCAACCGTGGACGCTCTTCACACCCAATGAAACGCGTGATCTACATGATCTCTATGGAGAAAGCTTCAAGCGAGCCTATGAGCGTTATGAAGCTAAAGCGGAGCGCGGTGAGATCTTTGGTAAAAAGATGCCAGCTAAAAATCTTTGGCGTAAGATGCTCAGCATGCTCTTTGAGACGGGGCATCCTTGGGTGACGTTTAAAGACCCTTGCAATCTCAGATCCCCTCAGCAGCATGTGGGTGTGGTGCATAGCTCCAATCTCTGCACGGAGATCACGCTCAATACCTCAGAAGATGAAATTGCCGTATGTAATCTGGGGAGTATCAGCTTGCCTCGACATATGCTGGCCAATGGCGAGATTGACAAGCAAAAACTGCAAAAGACCATCACCACAGCAGTGCGTATGCTGGATAACGTGATTGATATTAACTATTACGCGGTGCCTCAAGCGCGTAAGTCGAACCTGAAGCATCGCCCGATTGGCCTTGGGGTGATGGGCTTTCAGGATGCACTGTATCAAAAGCATCTGCCTTATGATTCAGAGGCTGCTGTGGAATTTGCGGATCGATCGATGGAACTTATCAGCTACTATGCCATCGAGGCCTCGTCCCAGTTGGCGCTGGAGAAAGGGAGCTATGAGAGCTTTGAGGGCTCGCTCTGGAGTCAGGGCATATTGCCCATTGATTCCATCAAGCTTCTGGAGAAAACGCGGATGCCAGGGCATCTGGAAGTAGATGCCTCTCAAGTGCTGGATTGGAGCAGTCTGCGTACGCGAGTGCGCACTCAGGGAATGCGTAATTCCAATGTGATGGCGATTGCCCCCACAGCAACGATTGCGAATATTACAGGGATGTCCCAGTCTATTGAGCCGACATACCAGAATCTCTATGTTAAATCCAATTTGTCTGGAGAGTTCACGGTCATTAACCCTTATCTTGTCAATGAGTTGAAGGCCCGTAAACTCTGGGATTCTGTAATGGTCAATGATCTTAAATATTTTGATGGCTCTGTACAAAAGATTGATCGTATCCCCTCAGATCTCAAGCGCTTGTTTGCAACCGCTTTTGAAGTAGATGCGCGTTGGCTGATTGATGCGGCGTCACGGCGTCAAAAATGGATCGATCAGTCACAGTCATTGAACCTCTACGTTGCAGAGCCTTCTGGAAAAATTTTAGATCGCTTGTACAAACACGCTTGGGTCAGGGGTTTGAAGACGACATATTACCTGCGAACCATGGGTGCCACCAGTGCAGAGAAGTCCACGCTGGATAAAGTGGGGGAGCTCAATGCTGTGAAAAGTCAGGCTTCAGTCGAGGCACCGAAAGTTTGCTCGATCTTGGATCCAGGCTGTGAGTCCTGCCAGTAGTGAATTTTTAAAGTTATAAAAAATAAAAATAGAAATAGAAATAAGAATAAAGGATATCAGAAATGCATAT
>JAHFRR010000146.1 GCA_023266165.1 Thiotrichales bacterium | reverse complement strand
TCCCAGTGTCTTTGACTTTGAGCCTGACATACTCCAGATCTGCCTCTAAAGAAACCGTAACAACCGCGGGTTTATTTTTTTGATCTTTCATCGCATCCACCGCATTGTTGATGAGATTTGAAAGCGTACGCGTGAGCGAAACTCTTTGTGCCATCAGGCATTCAAAGGTTTTATCCTGCGGGATCTCCAATACAAACTCAAGAGGTAACTGCTGATACTGCAGCTCTTTATCACTGATAATCTGTTGAAGCCACAGGCTCAACAACACAACCTCGCACGGCTCACCTGCTTTGCCTTCCGCCACTTTCTCAGGGCTGTACTGGTTGAGCAAGTGCGTGGCAATATTGTCAATGCTTTTGGCAATGCGCCTGAGCGTCAAACGCTTGTCTTCAGGCAGCTCTTTCATGTTTTTAATAAAAACATCGAGGCTGACTAAAGGGGACTTGATGTCATGTGCCACCTGAGCTGCAATCTTACCAAGCTTATCCTGAACTTCAATAGTCTGCCTTTGAAGGGCATTTTCAAGTTGGAGATGCTCTGCTTCTTTTTTCGAGGTGATATCAATTGACACACCCAGCATTCCGACAACTTCGCCGTGGTTGTTATAGAGCGGCTTCTTGCTCGAGAGAAAAGTAGCCTGTGACCCATCTGGAAGCGCACCAGGCTCTTCAAGCGTCACCGGTTGCTCGGAGTTCATGACTCTCTGATTGACAGCATCTAGCGCATAAGCCAATGCTTCTTCTCCAGCATTCCAAGGAAGATCCGCATTATGCTTTCCGATAATCTCCGCTCTTGATCCTAGCCCTGAAGAGGACGCCTGGTTATCATTGCATCCCAGGTAATAGCCTTTGCGCCCAACCCAATAAACGTGGCCCGGCATCGCGGCAATAATATTTTCAAGCATGTGAACCTGATCTGCTAGACTCATTTTTTTGATATTAGGTTCTGCATATAAGTCATCAAAAATAAAATTCTGATGTTGTGGGGAAAGCGGCGGCGCATTCTTAAAACCAATACGTAAAGGATGCAGAAGCGCATGCTTTGGCAGTACAAATAGCTTATGGGTAGCGCTCATCGCGGCATTGCGCTCACTTGTATACACTTCATATTCGCAACCTAGCTCTGGCCATAGGCATAAAGCAGTGCACTCCTCCAAAAGATATTCGAAGCAAAGATCTTGAACTCGAGCAGGGTCTACTGTGCTACTCTGATCGATATGCCTGATATACCTAGAAAGATACGTGTTGATGGTAGAATCAAATGCGGATTTATAATGAGAGTTCCCTGTGATCTCCTCTCTTAATTGATTTTGGATGCTAGAAAAGCCAGGGGCGCTAATCCAGCGATCCCATCTGACAATTTCTTTAAGGTTCTGAAGCTTTTGATAGTACTTTTTGTTGCGCTCAAGCCAAAGATCCCCTTGCAGCTTTGCTTGACTATGAAAATCTTCAGGTGATTTATCGCTATTGAGTGCCATCGTGTAGCGCTGTAAGCTGTCATAAAGCGATATTATGCAAGAGTCAAAATGGGTATTAATCAAATCGACTGTCGCCGCAAACCTTTCTCCTTCATGGGCTTCAGAGCCTACGCTCACCAGCAGAAGACAACTGGCTTTCTTAAACTTCTCTCGATCTTTAGGGGAAGTGTTCTTAATGATAACTTTAATATTCGGCATATGATAAGGATCCTGTTGTTTTAGTCGAGAGTATGGTGACAAATTTCTATGCGTGGGTCAATAGCGATGATCCCTCTAAGAAAACATTACGAATCGATTACCACGAGTTAACCACAACACGAACTCAAAAAATTGACACTAAGACTTTCGATATGAAAACTTAAAAATCAATATCGTCACAGTGCCACACGTCAACAGTGACAAGCTATAGCCAACAACCAACACAAAATCATGGTGCACGACGCCATAGAGAATAGCGCAGAGCTGCATCAAGCAAAACCCCACGAACGTTATTTTTGAAAAATCACGCGCGTCTTTCATGCGTATCAGTTTGATGATCTGGGGTACAAACAGCATGGCATTGAAAAACAAGCTCACACCAAAAAAGAAGTTAATCAGCGAATCAAATGACATCAATTTCTCCTCAATTTCTATTGCTTTGCAAAAATCCGATACGCCACAGGCACGACAAAGAGCGAGAAGAACGTGCCAACCAGCAATCCAGCCACAATCACAACGCCAATCTCCTGACGCCCTAGTGCCCCCTGCCCGGAGGCAAAGACCAGCGGGAGCGCACCCAGCACCATGGTTGCAGTGGTCATCAAGATCGGTCGCAAGCGAATGCTGGATGCTTGAATCAAGGCTTCCAACGGCGCAACCCCTTCTGCCCTGAGCTGGTGTGTGAACTGCGTGATCAGAACACCATGCTTGGAGACCAAGCCAATCAACGTAATCAACCCGAGCGTTGTATACATATTCAAAGAGCCCCCTGTTAAATTCAGGGTAACCAAAGCGCCGACCACACACAAAGGCACGGTGAATAAGATAATCAACGGATCTCGAAAGCTTTCAAACAGGGCAGCGAGCACCAGATAGATAAAAGCCACCCCCAAGATAAAGATCAACATCAGCGTGCTAGACTCTTGCTGCATACGCAGCGCATTGCCCTCAAAGCCAACGGTTAAACCAGGTGGCAAGATCTTGGCTGCAGTCTGCGTGATGGCTTTCATTACTTGATTTGCACTGAACCCTGGCATGATATTATAATCCACTTCCCCGGCTCTCAGCTGATTGATATGAACCCGGCTGGTTAAGCTAATCGTCGGCGTCAAAGTCAGTAAACGGCTTAAAGCAATGTTTTGCCCAGACAGCGACTGAACGTAAAGATCAGACAAAGCAGAGAAATCTTGTAGCTGGTTCATAGGCAGTTGCAAAATAACTTTGTAGTCCACGCCTGCATAAGAATAGCTGTTGGGGAGGGTGTATCCACCATAGTTAATTTGCAATGCATCCACAATCTCTTGAACAGGCACATTCAATTGATTTGCAAGCGAACGATTGAGGGCAAAGTCATACTCCATCCCCACTTGAGACAAGCTATTGTGGGTGATCTGAATCCCTGGATAGCGTTTTAACGATGTCAGGAAGCGATGCACATCCTGCGTCAAAGCTCCATAAGACACCGTCCCTGAAACATAAAACGTGTTATCACCTTGTGCTGCATGATTGGAATTGTTTAAATCAAACATCGACGCACCCCCTGAGACCCCCACAGTTTGGCTGATAAGTTGATTGATATCGGGGATCAAGTTCGGATTGGAGAGCTGCGGATTCAAATCTAAAAACGTGATGACATCACTTTGGGGAAAGAACGTGCCACCTGAAAAAGACAGTGCATGCCTCACAGAAGGCAAAGACCTGATCTGAGTCAGCAGCGCTGAAGTTGCTTGATCTGTATAGACAGTGCTTGCGCCCGAAGGCACCCCTAAAAAGACCACTGCAAGATGGGCATTGTTTTTAGGGAGAAAGCTTTTAGGTAGCTGCATGAGCGT
>JAHFRR010000145.1 GCA_023266165.1 Thiotrichales bacterium | reverse complement strand
AAAATGCGTTGTACGCCAAAGCGATCGGCGATCCAGCCGCTGATCGGGATGAAGATCCCCAGGCTCAAGAGATAGCTGGTGAGCGCAATTTTCAGGGAAATAGGATTGACCTGTAAGCTATAGGCAATCTGGGGTAGCGAGGTATTGAGTACAGAGCTGTCGAGTGACTCCATAAAAAATAAGATGGCGACAGTCCAGATGATGACAAGCTCGCTCGTACTGGCTTTCTGCATGATGTTATCGGTTCATGGTTGCGAGGAAATCTTTCATGCTGGCGCGGGGTTTAGCCGGTTCACTCTCCATGCGTTCAATGTTTTGGCTGGGTCGAATGCGAATACATCCGTTGAAAAAGACAGAGCGGTCTGGAAACTCCAACGTTTTGTCGATATTAAAGCGCTCTAAGATCTTCATAAATCGGGGGTCTTCTTTGGGAATGCTGGTGATATCGGTTCTTAAATTACTGCCGCCTTGAGGATGAAAAAAGTCAATCTCGACAGAGCGTAGGGTCTTATACAGCAGGGTGTCTGTGATAGAAAACGGGAATTTATTCTCAGAGACAAATTCTTTGAAGTGCAGGATGATGTCTTGAATGCGATTAAGTTCGTCGATGGTACGATTAGGCGCTGAGCGCTCTGGGATTGAGTGAAAGAAGGTGTGGCGATGAAGCGAATAATAAATGGGGTGAACGCCATCGAACGTCGAGGGCTTCATAAAAATGGGGAGATAATATCGGAGCTTATAGACATTCAGAAAAATATCCGTGAGCTCAACGATAGGCCCTGAGACATCATGGGTGGCAGGAGCATAACCAGGTGCTTCGTGCATCGCGATTTTGATCACATGCTTGGCGGTTTCAGCAATCAGGGGGGAACTTCCCAAGTCAAAATGCTCTGAGAAGATTGACCAGAGCAGATCGTACATGGCCTGAAAGCGCGAGAACGCTGTAAGATCCCACATGGTACGTAGAAACTCGTTTTCCATGTCGGGTGCTTTTTGCAGGGCTGAAACGAAATCGCCCGAGAAGATAATCAGCTCTGCGCGCCAGTGAGAGGGTAAAAGAGGCGAGTGGGCAATGGCATTAAACAGCGGCCATTGTTGATCCATGGTTTTGGGGCAGAGATGGTCATTGATGGCAAACTTTCGGCTCAAACGCTGATTGTATAAGCCATGAGAGATTTTCGGGAGGGTAATCAGAGAACGTGCGCCCGCTGTGGTTGAATACGCTTTGCGAACCAAATTCGAATAGCTGTCTTGATCATAAAGACTGTAGAGCGCGCAGATCTCGCCAGGTTCGTAGAGGTGTAAGGGAATCAAGTGTGAAGGCAGTGGAATAAATAATTCAAAAGAACCTTTAGCGACAATCGAGAGGGGGATCCCGCGCCAAGAATAATCGAGCAGATGTCCGACCTCTTTGGGCATGAAGTTGCGTTTGCACTCGATCATCTTGCCTTCAATCATCAAGGAAAATTGCCCATTATGCTCAATGGTGGTGCCATAAGGGTAGGAGGCACGAATGACCTCCAGATTGTCCAAACGCTCGGACATCAACCCACTTTTTGAATCCATGCGGGGGTTCAAAGGGAGGATCTGGTGTTTGACATCACCCCAGCGAATGATCTCGATGGTATCTTTAATCATTGTGATGGACTCTCTTTAATTTAGGGCGCTTCAGTGAGTAACGCCGTGATTTGACAGGCGAGTTTCATGTCTTGGACGGTGAGCTGATGCAGGTGAGCAGACAGAGGCTCGCTGCTACTGCCACAGGACAATCGTTTTTCAATGATTTGGATTTTGGCATTCAATTCGGATTTTTGGGCCAGTAAACTCATGACCTCTTCTTTGTGGGGTAAAGGCTTGCGCACCAGCTGTCGCGAGCGTTCGCCTAAAGAGAGTGTTTTAGGATGAGAGAGGCTGGGTGATATGTCTGACGCCATGTTGGAATATGCCTTATGAAAGTTTCAATAGAGGGAGTATAGCCTGCTTTTGCCAAAAATCGCAAGTATTTTGTGAAAAATCAAGCAGGGTCTTTTTTGAGTGTGTACGCCGTACTACGTCCGCTGCCAGGATCTGGTTGCAAAAGACCATACGCGATCAGCTTTTGGATATCGCGCAGGGCGGTGTCGGGTGAACATTTGGCGAGTTTCGCGTATTTTTGTGTGGTGAGCTTCCCCTTGAAATCAGTGAGGAGTTGCAACAAGATTGCGTGTTGACGGGCATGCAGGGGGTGTTGATGTGCCTTTGTGAGTACCTGAACTTTGTAAAGCACATGGGTCAGGAGCGTATCTGCGTTGCGGATCGCTTCACCCAGACAGGTGAGGAACCAGTGCAACCAGGCTGTGATATCCTGTGTGCCTTTTTGCGAAGCTTCCAGGCAGGCATAATAGGCTTTTCGAGACTTTTCAATCTGTGCAGACATACTGTAAAAGCGTTCAGAGATCTGGTCAGATCGGGCGAGGCATAAATCTGCAATCGCCCTCGCGATACGCCCGTTGCCATCTTCAAAGGGGTGAATTGTGATAAACCAGAAGTGTGCGATCCCGGCCTTCAGCACGGGGTCTATTGCATCTGAGGTGTTAAACCAGGTCAGGAATGCCTGCATTTCTGTGGGGATACGCGTGGCATCCGGGGCTTCAAAATGCACATGCTCTTTTCCCACAGGGCCTGAAACTACTTGCATCGGGCCCGATTCACCGGATCGCCACATGCCGACGGTGATACGGCGAAGACCACTTCGAAGTGTTGGGAACAAGGTGGCATGCCATGCACATAAACGTTCTTGCGTTAAAGGCGCTTGATGGTTTTGAGTGGCATCCAGCATCATTTCTACCACACCATCAATATGCCGGTCTGTGGTAGCTAATCCCCCGATCTCTATGCCAAGATGTTGGGCGATAGAGGATCGTACTTCCGTCATTTCGAGGAGCTCTCCCTCGATTTGATGGGACTTCACAATGGTGAGGGTGAGGGTTTCAAGGCTGGCTTCTTGTTGCAGATCAAACCCGATCGCACTCATGCGACCCAGCAAATGTCCTTGTTGATGGCGAATTTCTGCCAATAGAGGCGCCAGGGCCTCATAATTCCAGTACAGCGCTGGCCATGAATCTTGCTCGTGAATGTGTAGCATCATGCCCTCTTATGTTATTCGCCGCAAATTATGCGGAGATTATAGTGGGTATTCGCCGCAAAAGCCAGGGCTGTTTCAGTATGCTCTCAGAGCCACCTCATGAAAACGGCTCAAACGTAATAACCCAGGGAGGTCATTACTACGTGCCATTCACTATCGTACACAGAGTGAATGATTGGAATGTGTTTGAAAAGGATGTGCAATTTTTGTGTCCTTCATTCTTATCGGCAGTCACCTCTCCCCTTGAGGGCTACGGCATTCATACATTTTTCTAACCTATTGAATTGGCAAGGCTTTCTTATTCCCTCCTCCCTTGCGGAGGAGGGCTAGGGTGGAGGGTTCATGTTGGCAATGCCTGTATTCAGTTGCCTCCCAACTACTGAACAGA
>JAHFRR010000144.1 GCA_023266165.1 Thiotrichales bacterium | reverse complement strand
TCATGCTTTCACGCGATTTCTTCAATTTGCAGCGCAGACCAGTGGCCAAACATTGAATTTCACGCAACTTGCCAGCGATGCAGGCATTTCTGCGTCAACGATTCGTGAGTATTACCACATTTTGGAAGACACTTTTTTGGGTTTTATGTTGCCTGCATACACCAAAACGCAAAAACGCAAAGCCATCAGTACCGCAAAGTTTTATTTTTTTGATATCGGTGTACGCAATACGCTCCTGAATCTTAAGAGCATCCCGCCTCAATCAGATCTTTTTGGGCAGGCTTTTGAGCACTTCATTGCAATGGAGCTTCGCGCGTATTTGAGCTACCAGCGCATTCGAGAGCCTTTCTGTTTTTGGCGATCTAAGCATGGCGATGAAGTCGACTTTGTTCTGGGGGATGCTGTGGCGATTGAGGTCAAGTCCAGCAACAGCATCAAGGATAAACACATGGTTGGTTTGTCACGATTTGTCGAGGAGCAGATTTGTCAGCGGCATATTATCGTTAGCCAAGACCCCATTGCCAGAAAATGGAAAAACATAGAAACCTTGCACTGGCAGGAATTTTTAAAGCAGTTGTGGTCAGGCTCTGTGATCTAGCCTCTCGAATAAACCCCTGGCACAATATCCCCTGCAATATGATTCACAAAGTGAGATGCTGTGGCGTGGGAGAGATGGAGGATCAGTTCTGGATATACCCCAAAAAGAATGACGGGGATGGCCAGTAAGATCATCACCAGCCATTCATTGGCCCCCAGATCTTTGGCGTTTGTAATGGCTGCACTTTGAATGCGACCGAACAAAATGCGTTTGACCATCCAGAGGGTATAGGCGGGTGCCAGGATCAGCGTAAGCCCTGCGATCAAAGCAATCCAAACATTGGCTTTGAACACAGCGATCAACACCATGAACTCCCCTACAAAGCCTGAAGTGCCTGGCAAGCCGACGTTGGCCATGGAGAATAGCATAAAGAACGCCGCAAAGACCGGCATGGTTTTTGCCAACCCTTGATAATCTGAAATCAAGCGCGAACCAAAACGATCATAAAGATAGCCTACAGCAATGAACAAAGCCCCAGAGGAGAATGCATGCGAGATCATCTGGAAGATCGCACCTTGAAGCGCTAACACGGCATCTGAGTGATTCTGGAGAGAATGTCCTGCCATTTGCCCTACAATCATAAACACACTGAACATCCCTAAGGTCACAATCCCCATATGGGAGATAGACGAGTAGGCGATTAAGCGCTTCATGTCTTTTTGGACGATGGATGCGAGCCCTACGTAGACAATGGCAATTAAGGACAGTCCAATCAGAAGCCACGCCATATCGGCATGAACATCAGGAACAATAGGCAGGCTGAAGCGAATAAAGCCGTACGCCCCCATTTTCAGCATCAAAGCAGCCAGGATGACAGACCCGCCTGAAGGCGCTTCCGTATGGGCATCAGGGAGCCAGGTGTGAAATGGCCACATGGGGATTTTGACGGCAAAAGCGGCTAGAAAAGCCAAGAAGATCCAACCTTGTTCAGTTCGCGTCAAATCGTGCAGACCTCCGGGATGCGCCAAACCTTGAAAGGCGCCTATCGAAAAATTACCTGTTTTTGTAAACATATATAAAAACGCAACGAGCATAAAGATCGAGCCCAAAAACGTATAGAGAAAAAACTTGATGGAGGCATAAGCGCGGCGCTTAGAGCCCCAGATCCCAACCCCCAACAGCATGGGGATCATGGACGCTTCCCAAAAAATATAAAACAAGATCGCATTGGTGGCGGCAAAGGCCCCGTTCATCACGCCGGTTGAGATCAAGAAGATCGCCATATATTGGCCCACACGGTCTTGAATAACATTCCAGGCAGAGAGAATCACCACAACGTTGGTGAAAGCCGTCAGGGCAATAAACAGGACGGAGATGCCATCTACACCTAGGCTATAGTTGATATGCAAAAAGGGAATCCAAACCCAATGCTCTTGAAATTGCATGGCTGGACTTAATGCGTTGAAGTCTGCGATCAAGGGAATGCACAAGACCAGTGTTAAAAGGGCAAAGCCTAAGCCAATCCAGCGCGCCAGATGGGGGTTTCGATTTTTTTGATCAACCAGTACGGCAAGCAGCGCGCCCAATAGGGGCATCCAGATGAGTAAGCTCAGTAATATATCAGACATCTTTTCCTTATCCTCTTTTTATTTATATATTTTATTTATATATTTTTATTTATAAAATTTATATACTGAGATACAAGAATCCCATACACAGCACGATGCCCATCAGCATCACCAGCAGATAATGCTGCAAAAAGCCCGTCTGAAGCCTACGCCCCACGCGAGAGAGCAGGCGCACAGAGCGTCCAGAGCCTTCCACCAGGCCCTTGTCCAGAATCCATCTATCCCCCACATACCAGGCGATGGAACCCAAAATCCGCGCGCCGCCCCCAAAAATCCAGTCAAAACCCTCATCAATCCAATATTTGCGAACCAGGAAGTGATAGAGCCATGCAAGTTTTTGGGATAAAATTTTGGGGATCTGAGGATACAGCCCATAGCAGATCCACGCCAGCACAACACCCAGGATCGCGAGCCAAAAAGGCAAGGTGGTCAAGGCATGGCACATAAAGATCCATGGCGTTGGATAGCGCGCTGCAAGCGTTGCAACCACGGTATGCGTAGGCGCGATGTAAATGGCAGATCCAAAGAAGCCATTGAGCGACGGCCCAAAGAACCACAAACCTGCGAAGACAGAGGGGATAGCCAAGGCAATCAAGGGCAACGTTACCGTCAGGGGGGACTCATGGACATGGTCATACGTTTCTTGAGACATGCGAGGTTTTCCATGAAACGTCATAAAAAACATTCGGAAGGTATAAAGCGCCGTGATCAGCGCTCCTCCAACGACAAAGAAGCTCGCAACAGCATGACCTGGAATCTGAGAGTCTTGGACAGCCTCAATGATCAAATCTTTTGAAAAGAACCCTGCAAAAGGGGGAATAGCCGAAAGCGCCAATGCACCGATCAGCATGCACACGTAAGTGATGGGCATTTTGCGCCACAGACCTCCCATCTTTCGCATGTCCTGTTCATGATGCATGGCAAGAATCACCGAACCTGCAGAGAGAAATAACAGCGCTTTAAACGCTGCGTGGGTCATCAGGTGAAACATACCAATGGGATAGGCGGACACTCCCAGCGCTGCCATCATGTAGCCCAATTGAGACAAGGTGGAGTACGCAATGACGCGCTTCACATCCATTTGGACTAACCCCAAAATTCCCATGAAGAACGCGGTAGCAGAGCCGATGATCAGGACGGTAGAGAGCGCCGCGGCAGAATGCTCAAAAAGGGGCGATAGACGCGCGACCATAAAGACCCCTGCTGTTACCATGGTGGCGGCATGGATCAGCGCTGAGATAGGCGTTGGGCCTTCCATAGAGCCTTCTAGCCAAATGTGCAAGGGGATCTGGGCGGATTTTCCGATGGCACCGATAAATAATAAAATAGCGATGAGAGAAATGACAGAGTAGGAATGCCC
>JAHFRR010000143.1 GCA_023266165.1 Thiotrichales bacterium | reverse complement strand
ATTGCTCATATGTAAAAACACCAGGCAGCTCCAGGTGGGGCAGAGCAGTAAGAGCCCTAGCACCAAGAGCGCGGTGGGTTTTCTCAAAAAACCTGTCCAGGCTTTGGGTAAGAAAATGCTGAGGCAGGCGAGGATACTCACCAAGACACCCAGGTCAATGGCTGTCGTATTGCGCTCATAGGCAATCCCCAGGCAGAGCCAGAGCAGCAAGAGATAACCGATCTTATGTAGCATCTGAGAGACTTTAGCCAGCACGCAGATTTCAAGCGCCCCAAGGCTTACCACCACAGTGGCAATCAAGACAAACCAGATTCGGGGAAATAAAAAAATCGCGAACATCGTAAAAAACCCAAGGGCGAGACCGGTGAAAAGGCGTTTCTTGTCCATGGTATAAAGTACCTCAGTGCTATTATATTTAAGGTGTCGCCTCTCCCCTCGAGGGAGGGGCTATCCTCGCTTTTTCATGTCCACAAAATCACGTTCGGTGGGGCCTGTGTAGAGCTGGCGAGGGCGGCCGAGGCGCGCGTTAGGATCTGCGATCATCTCGTTCCAATGGGAAATCCAGCCGACAGTCCTTGCCAATGAAAAGATCACCGTGAACATATTGGTGGGGATTCCCATGGCATTGAGGATAATGCCCGAGTAGAAGTCTACATTGGGGTATAGCTTTTTCTCGATAAAGTACGGGTCTTTGAGGGCGATATCTTGCAGCTGCATGGCGACTTGTAAAATCGGGTTATTGGAGTCTCCTAGTTCTTTTAAGACTTTCTGACAGGTTTCCCGCATGACAGAGGCGCGAGGATCAAAGTTTTTATACACGCGATGGCCGAAACCCATGAGCCTAAACGAGTCATTTTTATCTTTCGCGCGGGCGACATAAGCGGGGATATTCTCGGGCTTGCCGATTTCGATCAGCATATTCAATGCAGCCTCGTTTGCGCCGCCATGCGCAGGGCCCCAGAGGGCTGAGATCCCCGCGGAGATGCAGGCAAATGGGTTAGCACCTGTAGACCCTGCTAAGCGGACTGTCGAGGTAGAGGCGTTTTGCTCATGATCGGCATGGAGCGTGAAAATTCTATCCATTGCTTCAACAAAGACAGGATTAGGCTCGTAGTTCTCACAGGGCGTACCGAACATCATAGACAGGAAGTTTGCGGCATAGCTCAAACCGTTTTTGGGGAACATAAAGGGTTGGCCTACCGAGTACTTATGGCACATCGCAGCAATCGTGGGCATCTTGGCAATCAAACGGATAGCGATCTCATGACGGCTAGCAGCATCTTTGAAGTTGAACTTGTCATGATAAAACGCGGAGAGCGCACCTACCACACCCAGCATAATGGCCATAGGGTGGGCATCTCGCCGAAAGCCTCGAAAGAAGAACATCACTTGCTCGTGCAGCATGGTGTGATACGTGATTTCTTTTTCAAACCCAGCACGCTCTGCATGGTTAGGTAATTCGCCGTTTAGCAACAAATAACAGACTTCTTCAAAGCTGGCTTTCTCAGCCAGATCTTTGATGCGATACCCACGATGTAACAAAATCCCTTGGTCGCCGTCGATATAAGTGATTTTGGATTCGCAGGCAGCGGTCGAGAGAAAGCCCGGATCATAGGTGAATACACCGTATTTGGTCAGGCTGGAAACATCAATGACTTCAGGGCCTACAGAGCCTTGATAAATCGGGAGCTCGATGGGCGAGAGCCCGTCTAAGGTAAGTTTTGCAGTTTTAGAGAGGGCGCCCATGGTCAGTCTCCTGTGTTGATAGTTTTTTGAAGCGATCAAGAGGACACTGTCACACTGAAGCTCAAGCGTGTCAGCAATGCCTCTAATCCCTGATTATACAAGGTTGCATTGAGCTGCTCTGCGGTTTGCTGAGCGCCCTCGGTGGTATTGTCTTTCAAGGCATTTTGATTGTCTGTGTTCTCTGTTGCGCTTAAGTTCTTCAGGGTGCTTTCAATCTCGCCCTGGGTGATAGGAGGATTGGGCGCAAGCTCAAGGGTAATAGTATGAGGGTCTTGCAAGAACCCCTGCATGGTTTGTAGCGCTGTGGCAATGGAAGGGAGCCCTTGACCTTGGTATTGGGCTTCCAGCATCTGTGCGCCTGCGCTGAGCGTGGCTTGCAGTGCTTGAGGGCTGACCCCTTGGAGTTTCGCTGCAAAGCTCAGGACTCTGGGAATCAGGCCCAAATCTGTATAGCTCAGATCGAATTGGTGCAGCAGGGTGTTCTGATCCGCTTGGGTTTCCGGCAAGCTGTCGATGACATCCGAAGGATCTTGGGCGTTGAGGGCTGAGAAGAAGTTCAGCGTTTTTTGGAAAGAGGGCGCAGGCATATCGCTCTCATGTAGCATAAAATTGATTTGACCTGCCTTGGCCCAGGTAAAATCTCCTGAGACTTGATTCACGCCTCCCGCCACATCGTATTCACTGGAAGCATTGGCTTTGAATCGTAGGCTGGAGTAACCCAGCTGTGCCAAGAGAGAGCGTAGATGCAAAGCTGTTAAATCCGACTGTGAGAAGTGAGCCTCTAAAGAGGTGGTAGCTTGGGAGTGGATCACGGTAGCATTCATCAGCACATTCCATAAGTTAGGGTGGTCTGATGCCTTATTGACATTGGGTTGGAGGGTCATATCAGCGGTTGCCAAGAAGCTGGGTGTTTGATAGAGAGTGTATTGCACGCTGATGGGTTGCGCCATCGTCTCAAAATTCAAGGCGACATCCAGTCCAACATGATTGAGATCCAGTTGGGTGATGAAGGCGGAAAGCCCCTGATAGATTGGGCTATGAGCTTGGTTTTGAAAGGCGCCAGGATAGGTGTTGTGAAGCGCGCTTTGCAGAACTTCATTGAGATTTGCAAACTGCAGATCGGTGATGTTCAGCTGTGTGGAGGGGATGGCGGTGCCATTGGGTGTGATGTTCACATCCAGCCCTGCCATCGCCAAGGTAGGTGCGGGTTTGAAGTGAGGGAGGTTCACAGTGGCGATGATATTGCGTGCGCGAATATGCAGAGCGGATGTCCCCTCAAAAAAGCCATGCGCACCTAAGTTGACTTTAAGGGTCGGGACGGTGATCGTGAGCATCGGTAAGGATTGGATGTGAATCGCTAACCCTTGCACTTCCATGGTTTTCGTGAATAGACCAAAGGGTGCCACAGAAATATCTTGATAGGTCAGTTGGACGTTGCCTTGGGTTTGGGCATTGACTTGCTCAGCTAAGAGGGCCGCTGTCTTTTGCGCTTCTTGTTTTAAAACTACCGTGCCTGAGACATATAGGACAATCAGCAACGCCAGTAAACCCAGAAAAAATGCGTGAACCTTTTTCATTGCTCAAACCCCTTGCAAGCCAACAGTGAGTTAATCAGGACGGCGCATTGTACCGTAAGTGCTTGCAAAAGCAAATAGGCTCTCCTCACTCTGTATAGGTTCAGGTATTTTGAGACTTTTGAGAAGCCTCCAATTGGTAGTGATGAATATACTGCATTGGGGTGAGTCCGTCGAGGGCTTGGTGGGGTCTGTAAGAGTTATATTTTTTAA
>JAHFRR010000142.1 GCA_023266165.1 Thiotrichales bacterium | reverse complement strand
GCCTTGGCGTGGGCGGTCATCTGTAAACCACCCCCAGCCTAACATTGGCCTGGTGCGACACGAAGTCGTCTGTAGAGCTGTTATGACTGTGCGAACAGGACATAACCTGGTGTTCTGCCACCAGTATCCTACCAGCACATGCGTCACGGGTGACGGTGGGGTGTGAAGCTGCTGGGACCATGCCCCGATGACTGCCAGCATCAGAGGGTGAGAGGGGCTAGGATGGCGTGGAAAGGTCAACCGAGGTGCATCATCGCACGCGTCGTGAGTGAGAACAAGCGGAAGATGCTGTCACGCTTGGACCAAAGAGGTATGGGGTCAGGAACCGGTGCTCACGCCTCCCCGGTCGCAGATGTTGTAAGCACTTAGGCAAAAGTAATTTGGTATTTTGACCCAAAGTTTTTCAGGATGTTTTCTAACGCCTCAATCAACGTGTTTAGACACTGATATGCAGAAAAAGGCAGCCAGGCGTATTTGATATTCCGCCAAAGTATCTCTATCAGATTCAGTTCCGGAGAATATGGGGTTAAGTACTTGATGATCAATCCTTTCTTTTTCCATTTAGGGAGACATTCTTCAAATTCTTCACTGGTATGAATCGAAGCATTATCCATGACAACAACCGTTTTTTTCTTGAGCGTTTTGCTGAATGCCTCAAAACAAGCAATAACCACGGAGGTATCAACAGATTGTTCAAAGATAAACGGATGCAAATCATTCTTTCTGTTCATGAACCCTAAGACATTTATGCGTCCACATTTTCGTGCAGGAATTTCGATCACCGTGCCTGGCTCTTGCCAAGCATAAGGGATATAGGGATCAAGTGTAAATCCTGATTCATCAAAATAATACAGATCAATCTTCCCTTTATCTTCTTTTTTTTGTAAGGCTTCAAGCTCCCGCTGACATTTGGCAAAGGCGAGGGGATCTCTCAGGCTCTTTAAGGATTTTCTCACACGTTTCCATCGAAGACGTGCTTTTTTTGCCAGACGTTTTAAGGAAGAGATACTGAGGCGTTTTGCCGTTTTTTGTGCGAGCCGCTCGACAACATTTCTGAGGGAACGTGGTTCTTCTTTGATATATTGTTTCGCGAGTTCTTTTTCGGTGGTATTCTAGGGTGTCTAAATCGGGCTTTGACCATTGACCGGTTTTTGGATTCGGGATGCCGGAACCCTCTCTCGTTTGCCTTATGAAACGGCACTTTCAGGGCGACGATGTGCATCTTGCCGATGCATCTCAGGGCCACGGACTTCTTGATAACCATTTGATATATTGACGATTGCTTGATGATTTGACCGGTTTTTGGCACTGGGGAGGAGTTCGACATGGAGACCCGCTTGCTCCCTGCCCAGGCTCTCCAGACGGTTTGGATTGGGCAGCACCTCACGCCGCTGTTTGGTCAAGGAGGTGCAACGACCGGTCATCTCGTGCTGCTCCGCCACGCTGACCTCAAGCACCTGCTTGGCTTCCTCCCGAGTCGGCGTGCCACAGAAAGCGGGCAGGCGCAGCGCGATGCGATTGGCATCCTTGATCTCGCCTACCCCGTGTTGTTTGGCCACCCCGAACAGCGATTCGATCGGATCAGAGCTGATCGGGAGGCCGACGCCGTCGAGACCGAGCGTCGTGGCGGTCTGGAGTTGGTACTGGAGATAGCGCGCAAACTCGTGGCGCACGGTTGAGGAGGGGATCGCGTCGATCAGGGGCGTGCACTGGGCCAGCGTATCGTGAGAGAGGCCCTGGGTTTTCAGCATCTTCTGGCACGCCAGGAGGGGGACGGCATCGTCTCGAAAGCGCGTGATCAACGCTTTGCACGAGGGTAACGCGTCGAGGCACGCCCGTAATGTCGCGAGGGTGGAGCCCGCCTTGGCACCGCCGGTTGGCGAGAGGGTGAGCAAGCGATCGGCCCAGGTGACCAGACGATGCACGTTCATAAACCGTGCGTTGGTGTGGACCGTGGGAGGAGCCAGACAGGCCAATATCGTGTGTTTGAGCTTGCCCGAGACGCGGCCGCACGCGGACAGAAAGGTTGCGAAGTGGGGGTGAGCGTGATAGCGTCGCTTGAGCATATTAGCCACGGCATGGGAGATATCGTCAATGGCAGGGCTTGCCAGGCCCTGCGCAGCCAAGACGTCGATAGCTTTGTGCAGATCGCTTCCGCCGTCTTTGAGGTACGCTGCGGGGCGGCCCATGACGGCAATGAGACGCTTGAGCAAGGCAGCGAGGGTGTCGCCCGTCCAGGACGCAGCCACCGACACCGCGATACACCGCACCTGTTGCAGGCCGGGGGCCGTCTCAGTGCGTTGATGGTGATGGGCGTCGAGCGCCAAGACGGCCACGATCTTGCCTACGCCCAAGGCGATACTGACATCAATTATCCAGATCAACCCATTGGAAAACGGCGCGTGGCTCAGGGCTGAGCCCTTCAGCATCCGGGCCGATTGGAGGCGCACGATCGAGAGTCTCGTCACCCAGTTGATAATCGTTTGAGGGCATGGCGCTTTCTGGATGCCCAGGGCCAAAGCGAGGAGACTGAGGACACGAGAGACAGCGCGAAAGCCGATGCGGGCCACGAAAACCAATTGCAGGGCGAAGAAGACCAGGTCCACCTTGTTTTGCACGGCAAGTCCCTGGCTCTGGGCCTCGAGCTGACGCAGGCGAGCCTGGGCCTCTTTGAGCGCTGTGGTGGTGCGGTCTCGCTCGTGTGTGACCCGCGCTAGCTGCTTGCGCCGGTAGCGATCTTGATCGGCTCGCTGTGTCGCTTTGTGCTTCCATTGATTTCGGCTGTGTCGGACTTTGGACAATTGGCTCATCACATGCTCTCTTGTCAAGACACGCCGCCGTGGGCGACGGGCGATCACGCGGTCAGATGACATGGCCCAAGAGGATAGAACGATCATCTGCGGGATGCACTTCCAAAGCGAGCGCGGCGGGCGGGTGCCATACTTCACCCTAGCAGCCAAGGGGACGCGATGACGTACAATCGGATGGAAGCCAAGCCCATTGCCGGTGAGCATTGTCGCTTTTGTGGTGATGCATCGGCGCCGTTAGTGAAGACGCCGTGTTGTCAGCAGTGGATATGCTGCGATACGGCATTTATGTCGTTTCGAGGTGGTGGGCGCTGTCAGGTGGAGCACGAACGATTCACCTTGTGCTATTCTCATTACATCGATAACCATGGGGGGCCTTGGCAAACTTGTCAGAAATGCCGTGATTTCTGGACACCCGAACAGTACAAAGCCTATGCCGAACATCCGATCAATGTGCCGAGATATTGAACGGCAGGAGTTGAGTGAGGTCCAAATTCCGGGCAAGAAAATTTAGCCTGAGAGGCCATTTTTAGACACCCTAGGCCTGATTATCCAGATAGAAAAAAGCCGTCATACTGGTTTGATAAAAGTCTGGTAGAAGCGTTTTTTCCCTATCTTGTTAATTGAGCCAAGCGATAATTGCAGCTTGCTCGCGCCAAGGTAAGCCCGAAACCTTGGGAGTAGGAGAAATCCTATGAAATTGGTTGTTGTTGCCCAGGAGGTGCG
>JAHFRR010000141.1 GCA_023266165.1 Thiotrichales bacterium | reverse complement strand
TTCCCACAGGCACCCATAGTCAACTTCCAGTCTGCACCTCCAGGAAATGGAACTGTTGTGCGATAGATTTTTTGTATAGCAAGAGGGCCTTCGACAATGCCTTTCGCTATAAGCATCCGCACGGTGTCTGAAACAGGCAACTCGGGTATTCTGTTGAATAGGCATCTCCACATCTTAATACTTCCTTAGCAATATTCGCTTGGTTGACAAAAAAAATAAATTAAGGATAATTGGCGCGATTACTTTATAATAAAGAAGGCGCTCATGCAAGGATTTTTACGACGCTCTAGTATGCTGGGCAAATCACTCACACAAGCAAGCGTGATTGCGAGTGCAAGACACACTAAAGTGGTGCCGTAAGTCAAGACAAAAAATACTGTAATTTAAGCTCCAAAAGTATATAATAAAGACACGGCACAGGCGGGGACGCCGATGACCGTGACGTGATCAGGGCTGCTTTGGCGGCCCTTGTCATTTTTGAGCAGGAATAAATCGATCACGTCTGGAAATATCCCGGGGTTTGGGGCGGAGCCCCATTTAGATCAACATTTCACCTCCTTTTTTCGAATTTTGAACAGTCGGATATTTTTGAATAATGAGTGCGCCGCCATTTTTGCCACTTGCATAAACCTCATCAGGGGTTCTGTCTGCCAATGCCTGATGGAAACGCTCAGTATTGTAGAAGCTAAAATAAGCAGTCAATCCAATCAGCAGCTCTGCAACAGAGGCATAGCCTTTAAGATAAATATCCTCATATTTGAGCGTGCGCCAAAGACGCTCAGTAAAAATGTTGTCAAAGACGCGTCCGCGCCCATCCATGCTGATTTTAATCTGATGAGACAAAAGGATCTCCGTAAAGACCAGCGAGGTAAACTGTACGCCCTGATCTGTATTGAAGATCTCTGGTGTGCCATAGCGTCTAATCGCCTCTTCCAGGCAGTCAACGCAAAACCCGGCATCCAAAGTATTGCTGACCCTAAAGCTCAGCACTTTACGGCTATACCAATCGATAATGGCGACAAGATACACGAAGCCATGCTCAAGGCGAATGTAGGTGATATCAGTGCTCCAGACCTGATTGGGCCGAACAATTGGAACCCCTCGCAGCAGATAAGGGTAGACTTTGTGCAAAGGATGGGGTGTGCTGGTTTTGGGGCCAGGTGCCATTCCTGAGACCATCAGCAACCCCATTAACCGCCTGACTCTGCGATGACCCAGGCGATACCCTTTGCGTCCCAGGTAAATCCGCATGCGTCGCTTGCCGTAAAAGGGGTGGCGCGTATATTCCTCATCAATCAGGCGCATGTACAGCTCATCTTCTTCACTGATTCTGGCAGGCGTCTGCTGAGCGTAATAAGTCGAGCGTGAAATCCCTGCCAGGTCACACTGCGCCACGATGGCCAGATCGGAATTTGGCATAACCCAACCCCGTCTCATCGTAATACACTCAGTCCAGACTTTTTTTGAAGCCAATCCAGCGACATTTTAAGCTTGCCAATTTCGCTATAAAGTCGCTCTAACTCAGGCTCTTCACTCGCTCGCTTCTTGCCACGCTTTGCCTCAAATAGCGTTTTCGCATCTTTCTGCAATTCCAACTTCCAGTCACCGACCATTTTGGGATGAACCCCATATTCCTGACCGATTTCATTCAATGTTTTCAAGTCTCGCAATGCTTCCATTGCTACTTTGGCTTTAAACTCCGGACTGTGAACCGTCCGCTTCTTCACTTCGCTCATTTTTCCTCCATATTCTAGGCTGCAATTATAGAGCTTAAATTGCTGTCCGAAAATATGGCACCACTATAGATATATGATAACTGGAATGAAGGGACTTTAACGCAGGTTGAAGCGGCGCGAATATTGGGTGTAACTGACCGAACGTTTAGGCGCTACCTTGTGGATTATAAGGAACAGGGGCTTGCGGGGTTAATTGATCATCGCATTGAGCAGGTATCGCATTTAAAAGCACCGGTCGACGAGGTGGCGAGACTGGAAGACTTGTATCTGAGACGGCACAAGGGCTGGAATGTAAAGCACTTTTACAGTTTTTATAAAAAGACAGGTGGGCGAAGCTATACTTGGGTAAAGAGCCAATTACAGGCGGCTAAGCTGGTGGAGAAAGGCGAAGGCAAAGGCAAACACCGCAAACGCCGCGAACGCTCAGCCATGCCAGGGATGATGATTCACCAGGATGGAAGTACACACGAATGGGTTCCAGGTAAAAAATGGGATTTGATCGTGACAATGGATGATGCAACCAGCGAACATTATTCCATGTTTTTTGTAGAGCAAGAGGGCACCTACTCAAGCTTTCGTGGAGTGCAGGAGGTGATTGAAGCCAAGGGGCTATTCTGTTCGTTTTACAGCGATCGGGGAAGTCATTATTGGAACACACCGGAGGCTGGGGGCAAGGTTGATAAATTCAATTTGACACAGTTTGGCAGAGCGCTGAAGAAGCTTGGGATTGAGATGATTGCCGCCTACTCCCCTGAGGCCAGGGGCCGCTCTGAGCGGATGTTTAGGACACATCAAGAACGGATTGTTAAAGAGCTGGCAATGCTTGGAATTACTGAGATGGAGACGGCCAATCAATATCTCAGGGAATCTTATCAAGCTCGCTTCAATGAAGAGTTTGCGGTGCCCGCTTTGACAGAAGGCTCGGCCTTTGTGCCGCATTTTGGAGTGGATTTAAAAGACATTCTCTGCGAGCAACACGAACGAGTTGTCAGCAAAGATAATTGTGTTCAGTTTGAAACATTAAAGCTACAGATTCCTGAAGGTCCATACAGGATGCATTATGTCAAAACAAAAGTGAAGGTGCATCGGTATCCAGATCACTCGATGGGGGTATTTCATGGGCCAAGAAAGCTGGCCTGTTATGACAAAAATGGAGGTTTAATCATGCTGCAAGCCGCGAAGCTAGGCGCTCAGAATTCGTTCCGGACTCCGTCCTCCACGACTTCTGAGCGCCTAGCAATATAGAGATATAAAACCGGACAATTCATTTGCTACAAAACCGGACAATTCTATTTGTTGCTAACAATCTTTTTTGGAGCCTATCCATTAACGTAATAGCTCAGAATGCGAGCCCGTGCGAACTAATTTTAACAATTGCAATTCATTTTCGACTCTATAAATAAGCAGCCAATCAGGTGATAGATGGCACTCTCTGTAACCCTGCCACTCTCCAGTCAGCGCATGATCACGATATTTTTCAGGAAGTGCTTTTTGCTCTTGAAGCATCGTCACAATATTTTCAAGCACATCAATATTTTTGTGTTGTTTCAAAATTTTCTTTAAATCTTTTTTAAATTGAGAGGATCGCCTAATCAGCAGCATATGAAATTACTTTGCATCCTCTAGCATGGCCTTGAAATGCGTAAATGTTTTTCCGCCATCGGCCTCCAATTCTTGCTTTGCTTTGAGTGTGGCCTGATTTGGAATTTTCAATTCAAAGGGTAGTCCGTTATGTAAAATAATCTGTGCGTAAAGCGCATTGACGACTTGCGATGAAGTCATGCCCAATTTTCTTAAAATTGCATTTACATTTTCT
>JAHFRR010000034.1 GCA_023266165.1 Thiotrichales bacterium | reverse complement strand
TGAAAAGCAAAATGCCTGTGAAGCTCAAGCGTGATGTTTATCAAGAAATTGCCGCGGGCACAGCCCAGCTGGTGATAGGGACACATGCGCTTTTTCAAGAGCGCGTTGAGTTTGCGCAATTGGGTTTGGTGATCATGGATGAGCAGCATCGCTTTGGTGTCAGACAACGTAAAGCGTTACTGGATAAAAGCTTTGGCCAGTCTTTAGATCAGAAAGATGCACAGGCGCATCAACTTCTGATTTCTGCAACACCCATCCCAAGAACCCTGGCGATGACCCTCTATGGTGATCTGGATATTTCGACCTTAGATGAGCTGCCTGCAGGGCGAACTCCCATCAAAACAGCGTTGATCTCAGGATCTAAGCGCAGCGAGGTGATGGCTCAAGTTAAAAAAGCCATTGCTGCGCATCGCCAGGTGTATTGGGTATGCCCGTTGATTGAAACCTCTGAGGTGTTAACCTGCCAAGCAGCTGAAGCGATTTTTGAAGCGCTGTGCACGCAGCTGGAGGGCTGTCAACTGGGTCTGATCCATGGACGCTTAGACCCTGAGGTCAAGCAGGCGGTGATGCGAGCATTTGCAACGGGCAAAACGGAT
This sequence comes from Thiotrichales bacterium, assembly GCA_023266165.1. Taxonomy (GTDB): domain Bacteria; phylum Pseudomonadota; class Gammaproteobacteria; order Francisellales; family CACEW01; genus JAHFRR01. Next base: position 11,253 of record JAHFRR010000034.1, on the reverse strand, counting down.
TTATTGGTCGCAACCAGCGTGATTGAGGTGGGCGTCGATGTCCCCAATGCCAGTATCATGATCATTGAAAACCCTGAGCGCATGGGGCTTGCTCAGCTCCATCAACTGCGTGGGCGTGTGGGGCGAGGGGAGGTGGAGAGCTTTTGTGTCCTGCTTTATGAGCCAGGGTTGTCTCAAGTGGCTTTCAAACGTCTTGAGATGTTGCGCCATGAGACTAATGGATTTTCAATTGCAGATGAAGATCTGCGTCTACGAGGCCCAGGGCAATGGCTGGGAACGCAGCAAACGGGGGCGCTGGTTTTTTTGATGGCAGATCTGAGCCAGGATGCACACTTGCTGGAGCCAGCAAAATGGGTTGCCGAACGGTTGTTTCAAGCGCAGGCGCCTCAAATTCCGGATTTGATCGCTCGATGGGTGAAAACAGGGATGGGGTTCAGTCGAGTGTGAGGGAGTTACTCAAGCCCCAGAAAGTATTATAGAAAAACACCGCAAAAAAGCCTCCGTACTTCAGTTACAAAAAAGTCATGAAAAGCCAGTGGCATCCCTTGAAAAAAAATAGAGTTTTGGCAAGATACTCACCATCTTGATCTGAGAGATACTTAAACAACGGGGGAAATCTGCTATGCAACATGTAATTGATATGGCGCAGTCTATTCAAGCGATTCGACGAAGTGACGGTCTCTATCGCCCGAGGCGGTTTGATGGTACAGATCCTTTGTTTACTCAAGCTGAAAAAACCCTGATTATTTGGGTACGGAAAGAAGCGACTCAGATCTTGAAGGAGCATGAGATCTACGCGCCGCAGTTGAAAGAGACACTGCCGTTCTTGATCTTAATGCAACACTATAAAAGCTATAGGCTGATGCGCGAGTTTTTGACGCCCTTGGTGAAAGTAGCCTGTGAGAGAAAACCAGACGCTTGGAAAGAGACGGAGTTTCAAATCAAGATCTTCACAGCGCTGTTTGGCAGTATCACGCCTTTTGATGCATGTTTTGCAGGGCTTGATAGAGAGTATCCTACACTGATGCTCAGGCGAGAAGCCCTCGAGTTGATATTTGAAATGCTTGACTTACTGTCTGAGATATTTGATCAAGTGCCTGGGTTGCATGTTGCAATGCTCGCTGCATTGTTTCCAGAGGGCAGAATGAAAGATGCCACCATGTTTCTGGAGTTGTATGCCAGCAAAATTGATTTCTTGTATGTCAGCTGGGAAGGCCGTGTTCAGACATTTGTAAATTTTGTTGTACGCCATTGCCCCTTTGCTCTGGAGCTCTTGCAGTATGCCATTTCTCAAGTGGGTCAACGGTTAGATGAGTTTGCAGCGCCGACCACCCAACCGCACGAGCAAAACTCTGTGTTTCTCAAGCGCGATTCTGAGATGAACGATCCGTTCTCTGTTGCCGCTATTCTAGATTGCCCGGATGTTCTAGAGTATTTGGCAGAGAGAATGGAGCAGACAATCAGTACGGTGACGCTGTTGCTCACGCATCCCTCGGCGAAAAACCCTGTGGAGTTGGCAATTCGACACCGCTCTGTGAATGTGCTGCATTTTCTGACTGTGCATTTGCGACGAACCTATGCAGGTGTGTTGGCAGGCATGGCGATTGCTTTTCTGGACTCAAGGTTTGGGAATGAGTTGGATCCCAGATGCTATGTGATCCAAAGACTTAAAGGGTTGTCAGGGGCGTCGCTGTTTACCGAAGTGTTGCTTGCGAACTTGCCTGCCAGGCGTAAGCTTGCTTACTGGGCGTTAAGACCATGGCCGAGGAAATCCTACGAAAAACCCAGTGTGTGCATTAAGATAGTCCAAAAATTTGAGCACTCCATTGAGGCGATAGAACGCCATTTCGGAGGGGCGATTGCCTTGTTGCCTGCGCCTCAGTTTGATCTGTTCGTGGGAAACGTCATCAGCCATTATCTGCGAGCACGAGATTTACGTGTGTTTGGAGACTCCATAGAAGCGTACTCTTGCGTCAAACAAAATAATCTGATCTCCAGTAGCCTCGTGCCGGAAAACACGTTGCCTCCGTTGCGTCAAGAGCGTGATTTGGCAGTGCTGGATATGTTCTATGGTTCGCACTCGGGTCTTATCCATGAAATCATGCAGCACCTGAAGGATGGGGATGATGAGTTTCCTGCCTCTATTTTCGGGTCGTTTGAAGGGTATGTGGTACATTTGCTTGAAAACTGCAGACTGGAAAACTGGTTTTCTCAGTCAATAGAATCTGTGATTTCTTTTGTGGTTCAATCAGAAGAGGTTGAGCCTTTTCTCTTGAGTGTCGCCTATCAGCTGTTGGATTGCGTGTGGATGAGTGAGGACCGGCTGGTCTTGCGTGAGGCACTGGTCACACGGATCACGCCTCTGATGGAGATCCTGGCGCCTTTGAACACGCTTCAAAGAGAACGCAAGTTACGTTATGCATCAGAAGTCACTCTCATGGATTATTTCTTCGCCCCCACCACACTCGACACACCAGAAAAAATCCGAGCTTTCTGGCATGAAGCCATGCTGGTCGAATTCCCTAAACCGCCTGTCGTGGATTACGGAACTGATGATGACGATGACGATGAAGTGGAAGAAGACAAAGAAGAAGAGGACGATCCTGAGGCCGAGGAAGCCAGGAATATTGAGCGGGAGCTGGATCAGCCACAAAAGAAACGAGAACCTGCCGTGCTTGAAAAGCTGAAAATCAAAAACCCGACGGTGTTTGCGACGTCACGACGTTCATCCCTGCGATGACTGTAAAATGTGGATGTCTATGCTGAGATCTCTATGCTGACTGCAGATGTTGCCGTTGTAGGCGCGGGCATTGCGGGGCTTTGGATGGCCAATGCGGTGCTCAAAGCGGGATACAGTGTTGTGTTGCTAGAGTCAAATTCTATCGGCGGAATTCAAACCCTAGCCTCCCAAGGGATTATCCATGGGGGGACGAAGTATGCGTTGAAAGGGCAAGTCACAGGGTCTGCGCAAGCCATCTCTCGTATGCCATCGCTATGGCAAGCATGTTTGCAGGGAACAGGGCCTTTGGATTTGAGAGGGGTGAGGGTCAACTCAGATCGCCATTATCTGTGGACAAAAGGACGGTTTTCAGGGGCGATCAAGGGTCTGATCAGTCGTCATGTCTTAAACAGCGATAGCCATCTGGTGTCTCCTTCGGGGTATCCTGATGTTTTTCAAAATCAAAAAATTTCAGGGAGTCTCTGTGCTTTAAACGAAACGGTGTTGGATATCAAAAGCCTGGTGCAGGTTTTAGTGAGATTTTTAGAAGATCAGCCCTCCAGAGCCCAGATCATTCCAGTCAATGCAACGCTGGCTTTGATACAAGACCGCCATCAAAATCAAGAAAATAGTGGGTTGACGTGGGAGGCTCCTGATCAATCCTATCATCTCAGCGCGCAGAAAATCATTCTGGCAGCGGGTGCAGGCAACGAAAAGTTGCTCACTGCTCTCTGTCACCCCTCGCCTCCCAAAATGCAACAGCGGCCTCTCAAAATGGTTTGGGTGCGATTTTTAGAGCCTCAAGCAGCTGTATTTTGTCATGTGGTGGACTCCGGCTCAACACCTGCGTTGACCCTCACCGCCCATGAAGATAAACTCGGGCATCGCATTTGGTATCTAGGAGGCGAGCTCGCGGAATCAGGGGTTACGAGATCGGATACAGCGCAAATCCAGCAGGCTCAAGGGTTGTTGCAGACCCATTTCCCCTGGATCTCTCAAACCCACACGCAGTGGGGTGTGTATCCTGTCAATCGCGCAGAGCCTTGGAGTGCAACAGGCGCTCGTCCGGAACATTTTTATGCTGAGCCTTATGGTAATCTCCTGGTGACCTGGCCCACCAAGCTCACGCTGGTGCCTGCGATGGCGGCGTTTATTCTCACCCAATGGAGATCTGAGGGTATTGTGCCTCAAACTGCACTGACCCCTGTGTCTTCTCCAAAGCCTGTGTTGGGAGACTATCCGTGGGATGTGAGCACTAAGCGTTAGGATGGAGAAGGGAGTGGGATAGCTTGGGAGGGAAAAAGCCCGGCTAGGCACTGACAGAGAAACCAGCAACAGCTTGAGCCTTCTTGGATAGAATCTCTTTTTTCTTCAGTCACGAATGAGGCATCAGGCGCTGTGTCTGGATTGGCACAATAACGATCTTCTTTGGTTTCTGCGGGATAAAAATCCTCGCTGGAATGTGTGGGTGTCGATCGTAAAAAATAATGCGCAACCGCGTTTTCTTTTCTCAGCGTTCGTTCGCGATACTTCAAAGCCTCTTGAAAGGCCTCAAGACTGCCATTTTGAAGGCGTTTGATAGGGTCTGAATCTAGCCTCATGGCGAGCTGTTTTTGTATCTCTACATCTTCGCCTTTATCTGGATTGCAGAGGTGAGTTTCTAAATATTTTTGACTTCCTTTAGCGAGAAACAGGCCGTTGTCTTTTTTGCTCGCCTTTCCGCCTACGGGTGCTGATGTGAAAAGAAAGAGGTAAATCGTGAGTGCGACAGTATAAATCAGACGGGCCTTCAGGGCTTCTGGAGAAGAGTTCCAGTGATATGAGTTTGTGCTGCCTAAACACTCTAGTGGCAGATACTCTACTGTACCTAGCTTGGAGGACGCCCGGCCTTTTAGAGGCGGCATGTCATTAGGGAGGGGTATCATATCTTCAAAGTCAATCAATCTCACTGAGAAGCCTGAACCTGGATCTTGTTTGAGGGTAATATTTTCTAGTTTCAAATCCAAAGGCACCCATTTTTTATTCAGCAAGCATAATACCGCGTGAAGAAACTGTTGAACGAAATGTACGCTATCTAATGCCGTAAATGCACGATCGCCTGAGAAGAGTTCAGGGTGGAGGATGCGAAGATCAGCAAATTCATGAGCATCAGGATGATGTGCATAAGGTAGAGAGCTCATGGTCAATAGGTGTTTTCTCCAGTCGTAATAGGGGAATAAAAAGGCGTCGTAGCGCTTATTCTGATAGGTATAGTAGACATGGGCGTAGGCAACCTCTGCAATGTTGAGTTTGCTGGGGAGTGTTGCAAAATCCTTACGGGCTTTGTTTCCCACGGGATATCTTAGCATAACGGGTATCTCAACGCCATTGAAGTGGGCGCAATAGCCTTCCAGACGGTTGTTGCTCCAGTGTGATTTTCCCTGTTCCTGGGGGATGTTCAAGAGACAAGGTGTCAGCGAGAGCTGGGTGCCATGAGCATAGGGGAAGTACTGTGTGTGCTCGCCAACTGTGACGGTGAGCTTCTTTTGTGGGTGTCGTGTTTGCGGAAGAGGAGTAGAATGCACTGAGTTTTTAGTTTTATTATTTTTGACATTTTGACATAATAAATAAAAAATGAAGATTTTGAAAGGAGGGTGTAGGTAGAAAACCGTAAATAGCAGCATGGATTTTTTATTTTCTTATTTTTTGGTATGATCAGCCTTAGGTTTTTCCATTTTGTTAAAGAGTCCCTGTGCATTCAAAAATTCTCACCCTCGATTTTGTTCAAAGCCAACAGCATCAATGGATCAAAAATCTAAAACTGTCTTTTACGCCTGAGGCTTGGACAGCCATTCTTGGACGTAGTGGGGTGGGGAAAACCACGCTCTTGCAGATCATTTCTGGATTGCTGCCGCTTCACTTAGAGACGCCTGAGTTACAGATTTCAGCGCATTGGAGCGAGCTCTGGGGCCGGGGGATGCAGGAGCAGGTGGCCTTGATGTCGCAGCAGCATGCGTTACTCCCTTGGGCGAATGCCCTGGATAATGTCTTGATGGGCGCACGATTGCGAGGGGCGATTCAGCCGAAAGCGCGCCAAGAGGCACTCGATTTTTTGGATAAAGTAGGGTTGAAAGAAAGGGCTGATGCTTATATGTTTCAACTTTCAGGTGGGATGCAGCAACGTGTGGGGCTTGCGCGAGTCTTATTTGAAAATAGGCCAATGGTATGTCTTGATGAGCCTTTTTCAGCGCTGGATGCGGTGACCAAGGCGGAGTTGTATCCTGTTGTCAAAGCCCAACTCGTTGGGCGTACGGTGATTCAAGTCACCCATGACCCCTGGGAAGCGCTACAATTGGCGGATCAGATCTATGTGCTAGCAGGAAGCCCTGCTTGCCTGGTTTGGCAATGGGCGAGAGCTACGCAACATCAGGAAGCCTTGGCAGATAAAGCTGCTCTGGTGACTCAAATGATCGAGGCGATGCGTTGATCTGTGCTTTTGATCTGTGCTTTGGTTGTATTTAAAAATAAAGAAGTGTATGCTCCGAAAGTCAATAAAGATCAAGTAAATGTTCAATTGTGGAGAAAAGAAGATGTCGTTGAAGAAAACCTTTCAAGCCCATGCCCGATGGAGCCAGCTGACGTTTGCCCTGGTGGTGATTGGGTTTGTCCTGCAGGTCATCGAGATGATCCGAATGCCCTCGCCCTTAGAACCGAGCGTGTTTATGGTGATTGCAAGCATTTTGACGCTGTATTTCTGCGTGCGCGTACAACGTGCCTTTATGCCTTTATTTTTGATGAGTACGTTTACGTTATTGGTCACCTGGAGATTGTCTGTTTTGATGGGCTATTCAGAGTGCGGATATTTTTTCCTGGCGGCCTTTGTCCTGAAGATTCTGACGTATTTGCATTGTGCCATTCAAGATGTCCGAGCAGGGGGCGATGCGCCCAACGATCCTGCGCACCATGCCACACGCTTTGAATGGCAGCTTTTGTTTATCAGACTCTATCTAGGATTTGATTTAGTGCCGCATTTTACGGAAAAGTTACTGGCGGGTGCTGCAGTACGGGCAGGTGATATCTCCGCGTTTATCAGCCTCAATGTGCCGCATCCTGTGTTTATGGTGTGGTTGGCAGGTCTCTGTGAACTGGGGGGTGCGATTGCTTTGGGATGTGGATTCATCACACGTTTAGGATCGATTGGGCTTTTTGTTTACTTGATGATTGCAACGATCATGGGGCATCATCTCAGTAACGGTTTTATCTGGGCCAATGCTGGCGGCGGTTGGGAGTATCCAGTCCTGTGGAGTGTATTGGTGTTGACGTTTGCTTGCTTCGGTGCGGGGAATTTTTCGATCGATCGTTATCTCAAAGATCGATTCCAGCTGCCGATGTGGTTGAAGCACCTGATGGGCGGTCGGCATTATTGATCGCGCGTTTTATCGCTCTATCACTTTATCGCGCTACCTGCTCTTTGAGCTGATACAGTAATAAAAGCGCATCTTTGGGCGTGAGGATATTCAAATCTGTTTTCTTTAATATATCGATGACAGGATGTGGAGTTTGCTCTGGAGGGTTGAATAAATCCAGAGAGTATTGCCGTGGTGCAGCAGTAGCCGTTCGATGCTCTAAGGCCTGCAAATAGGTTCTCGCTTCCTGAATGACAGCGGGCGGAATCCCTGCCAGTTGCGCAACCTGCAGGCCATAGCTTTGGTTGGCAGGGCCTTTCTGGACAGCATGTAAGAAAATAATCGTGTCCTCGTACTCAACCGCAGAGAGATGCACATTGCACAGAGAGGCGTGCGACTGGGCAAGCTCTGTCAGCTCAAAATAGTGGGTAGCAAAAAGCGTGAGCGCGCGTGCTTGTGTCAAGAGATAGTGCAAACAGGCATACGCAATGGATAATCCATCAAACGTGCTGGTGCCCCGTCCAATCTCATCCATTAACACCAGGCTTTTGGGGGTGGCATTATTGAGAATGGCGGCCGTCTCTGTCATTTCAACCATAAAGGTTGAGCGACCGCTGGCGAGATCATCTGAAGCCCCAATGCGCGTAAAGATCCGGTCGATGGGGCCGATCTCCGCTTTGAGAGCGGGCACAAAACTCCCCATATGTGCCATCAAAAGGATTAAGGCCGTTTGACGCATATAGGTTGACTTCCCGCCCATATTGGGCCCTGTGATCAAGACAACCTGTTGTTGAGGGGAGAGGGTTATATCATTGGGAATGAAGCGTTCTTTGAGGGTAGACTCCAGCACAGGATGGCGACCTTGGAGGATCTCAATACCAATATCTGCCTTCAAGTGGGGGCGTACCCACTGGAGGGTTTTGGCGCGCTCTGCAAAATTCAAGAGAATATCGAGCACAGACAGCGCGTGTGCACTTTCCTGGCACGGCGCGTGAAACGCTTGAAGATGCTCTTGGAGTGCTTCAAATAATTTTTTCTCTAAACTGAGTGCGCGCCCTTCTGCACTGAGAATTTTGTCTTCATAGTGCTTGAGCTCTTCTGTAATATAGCGTTCAGCGTTTTTGATGGTTTGACGGCGACTATAGTGAGCGGGAATGGGTTGCTTGTCGCTTTGGGCTTTGGTGATTTCAATATAAAATCCATGTACGCGATTATAGCCGACCTTCAAGGTAGGGATGCCCGTCGCTTCTCGCTCTTGATGTTCAAGCTTTAATAAAAACTCATTGGCACCCTGGGCCAGATCCCGCAGCTCATCGAGCTCCAGGTGATAACCTTTGGCAATGACGCCGCCGTCGCGAATCAATATCGGGGGGTTCTCAACCAGAGCTTGTGAGAGTAAGGCTGCAACGTGAGGGAGTGGGTGAATCTGACGTGTTAACTGCTGCAACAAAGGGGTTGAATGCCTTGCGAGCTTTTGTAAGATCTCAGGGAGTTGCTCTAGAGTTTGTTTGAGTTGGACTAAATCTCGGGGACGCGCGGATTTAAGAGCGATGCGTGTATTGATGCGTTCCAGATCTCCGATAGGTTTGAGCAGCGCCTGCAAGGGTAGGAAGTCTGTCTGATGTAAGTCTTCTATCGCCTCAAAGCGGGCCTCTAGCAGATCTTTTTGGGTGATGGGCTCATGCATCCACTGCTTGAGCTTGCGGGCGCCCATCAGCGTTTGTGTGCGATCTAGGATGGATAACAGGGTATGGGTTTTACCCCCGCGGGTATTCTCCGTCAATTCGAGGTGATGGCGCGTGGCACCATCGAGCTTTAATAAATCCTGAGTTTTATAAATCTTGAGGCGCATCAAGTGGGGTAAGGCTTTCTGATGCATGGATTGGCAATACGCAAGAATCGCGCCTGCTGCGCGGATGATCTCTGGGGTATTTTCACATTCGAAAATGGAGAGATCAGGAATTGAAAATTGAGTACACATAAGGCGTCTGCCCTGATGGATATCAAATTCTAAGGCAGGGCGGGAACGAAGGATGCCAGGCAGCTGATGGGTGATCTCACGAGACAGATGATCAGAGACCAAAAGCTCTTTCGGCTGCCACTGGGCCAGCGCATCTAGGAGCGTTGCCCAAGTAGGCGTTTCCAGGGCAAAAAACTGGCCACTGGCTAAATCACACAAGGCAAGCGCTTGGGGTGTATCTGCATGCAAGAAGGCAATCGCCCCTAAAAATATCGTGTGATGTTGATCGAGAAGGTTCTCTTCAACCAACGTGGCAGGCGTGAGGATTCGCACCACTTCACGCTTGACGGGGCCTTTATGTGTGACTTCCCCCACTTGTTCGCAAATGGCGATGGACTCGCCCGATGCGATGAGTTTGGCAAGATAGGTGTCTGCTGCATGATAAGGCACACCGGCCATTTTGATGGGCTGGCCATTGGAATGACCGCGCTGTGTCAAAGTGATTTCTAAAAGACGTGCCGCTTTTTCAGCATCTTGATAAAACAGCTCATAAAAATCCCCCATCCGATAAAACAATAATTTATCGGGATGCTGCGCTTTAATCTGCAGGTATTGCTGCATCATGGGCGTGTGCTGAGCGATGGCTGTCATATTCTACTTGTTTCGGAAAGTAATTCGGCCTTTGGTGAGGTCATACGGCGTCATCTCGACCATGACCTTATCCCCCGTCAAGATACGGATGTAATTCTTACGCATGCGCCCAGAAATATGGGCGATGACGATATGCCCGTTTTCCAGCTGGACGCGAAACAGGGTATTGGGGAGGGTTTCCGTGACGGTACCCTCCATCTCAATCACATCTTCTTTGGCCATAAAGGCTCCTCGCCGGTCAATACATCAAAACTCAGTGCAACACAGTATCAAAAAACGACGCGCAATACAATTGGTTTTTGAGGGTGCTTAAGGTTTTTCGATAAAATACTCTTTCAAACGGGTTGATAACGCAAGCGGGCATTCAAGTTGTGGCATATGGCCGCAATTTTCAAGCATTTCAACTTGGATAAGAGGGTTGTGCTGTTTTAATAATTTTTGATTGGGATACAGTAGGGCAATTGTATCTGCATCTCCCAGCAGTGCTTGGGTGGGCACTGTGATACGGGAGAGGTGCTCGAGTCTCTTGAAGTTTCGAATTGCAAGCCCTTGCCCTGCTAATCCAGCCTCTGTTTGTGGATGAGGGTATGTTTTAGAACGCATGATAAATGCATCTAACTGCTTTTTATCATTTAAAAACGCAGGGCCAAACAGAAAGCTGGCTTGGTTCTTTATCAAAAGCTCCCAGTCAACACCTGCTGTTTTTAAGGCTGCGTTGACACTGCCATGAAACCCAAAGGCCGTTGGGGTCAGCAAGCCAGAGCACAGGAGGATCGCTTTTTTGATAGTGTTAGGGTAGGTGCTGGCAAGCACTTGGAGGATGAGCCCTCCCATGGAGTGCCCCACGTAGTAGGCACTGGATATGTTCAAATGTTGCATGAGTGCGGCAACATCGTGTGCCATCCCTTCAATAGAGTATTCAACGCCTTCAGAGGAAGACTGGCCGGCCCCACGATTGTCCAGGACAGTGACACGGTATTGATCACGAAGCAAAGGTATGAGGGTATTCCAGATATCATGGGTTGCAGAAAAGCCTGCAATCAAGATAAGATCAGGCCCCGCACCTGTTTGCTCATAGAAAATTTTGATGTTATTCACGCAGGCAATGGGCATCGGGGTCTCTCCAAAAGAGGGGGTGTCATGGTTTTGATGTTTCGCATTCTACGAGAGATGAGCCTGAAAAATCAAGAAAAATATATAAAAAAATATCAGTGGAGAGAGGGATAGGGGTTGACTTTGAAAGCAGGGAAGATTATTATTTGACAAGATCCAGCAGTAATGGCAGTAATGATTTAAGGGTCTATGTCGTTTTGAGTGGGTAATTCTAAAAAATAAAAAAATTTTGCATCATAATTTCTTGTCCCCTCTCCCCTTGCGGGCTACGGCATGCACACATCTTTCTAACCTATTGAATTGGTAAGGCTTTCTTATTCCCTCCTCCCTTGCGGAGGAGGGCTAGGGTGGAGGGTGCAGTTTGAAAAAGCCTTCAGAAGCAAAAAGGGGAATCTTGCGATCTTTATTTCCAGGTAAGACAGAGC
>JAHFRR010000140.1 GCA_023266165.1 Thiotrichales bacterium | reverse complement strand
CAGGGTGAGAGACTGGTGAATCTGCGCGAGTTTCGCATCACTTTGCCATAACCAGATCATATATCCTAAAATGCTGAAGAACCCCCAGAATCCTAAAATGCAGAGCATCTGAATGGATTTTTTTTGCGGTTTTTGAAAAGAAAGTTTCATGCTGGGATTCCTGTCCCTGTCTGGGCTTGAGCGCGCGCTGGAGGGCTTAAAGCGGTTAACTCAAATTGCACATCCGTGCTATGAGCAAGGGGTGTCAGGGCTGTCAGCTGCAAGGTGGAAAAGACCTGCGTGTCTTGCAGGGCCTGCTGCCAAACCAGTACAGACTCTCGATCACGAGCGATGCCTGTGATCTCCCAGTGTTGATCCTGCACGTGAATCTGCGTCAAGGTGAGGCTTTGAGGCTGAAGCTCTGCAAGGTCTTTAAGCTGACGATAATAGGTTTGCCACTGTTGGGTTTTCAGGAGCAGACTCCTCTGATCTTGAAGCCGTTGTTGCTGGGTTTGAAGGGCCTGCCGAGCTTGTAGGAGTCGGGTTTGCTCTTGTTCTGAGGCTTTTTGCTGTGATCTCAGCTGAGTCTCTTGCTTTACAATGTGATGATGTTTCAAGATCTTGACAGGTACCCAGATGAGAAATCCTATCATGCTCCCTATTAAAATCAGCCCCCAGAATCGCTGTACCTCTTGTTTTTCTTGAGTTTCACGCCACGGTAAAAGATTAAAAGTTTGATTAAAATTGTGGGTGATATGCTGTGAATTCAGGGGGGTGAGCTTGATGATAGGAAACCCCGCTGCACTGAGCTGAGATAAAAGAGGGGTGATCAGCGAGGACTCTAGAAAATAAATTTTGATTTCTAAGCCGTGATCTAAGGGGCTTTGGATAAAATCCCAATAGAGATTTTTTAAATTGTGAGAGGCCTCTGAACCCAATCGATGCTGGAATGGTTTTTGGAGCAGTTGCCAGAGAGCTTGGTCTGTGGGGGGATGAGGTTGCTTGGGTAATTGAAAGCTTTCTGTGTGAATCCAGAGGGGATCGAGCTTAAGGGCGAGCTTTTTATTTTTAAGGTGCTTGAGATGCTGTGTTTGAAGCCAGATCTCCAGCGCTTGCAGTGCTTGCGTGAGGGAATGCGGGTGCTCAAAGGTCAAGAGGGTGTGGGTGCTGAGGGTGGTAGAATCTTCAAGACGCCATTGCGTAGGTGTGCCAATCAGGGTGAGCATAGTAGAAAGCACTTAAAATTAAAAATAGCCAATAAGATAATATTATACTCTATTTGATTTTAAAATCAACCTGTTTTTTTATCTTTTTTGATATCCCCGAGCAACAGAACAGAACGCACAAGATCACCATCAAGATGCCGATGCTTTCAAAAAAGAGCGAAGGGCCAAAAACGCTGAGCAACACCCCCATGATCAAAGGCCCGATCACTGCGCCTGCGCTGTAGAAGACGCTCAACATGGACATCGCGGAGAGGGTCATATCAGGATGGATGCTTTTCGAAACATGGTTGATGCTGACAGGGTAGAGTGCAAAGGTGGATGCTCCTAGGATCAGGGAGATCAGCACGAGCGTGAAGAAATCGTGGGGGAGCCACAGTGCGCCGAGGCTGATCAGCGCTGTGATGATCATCAGTAAAAAGATCAAGAGAGGGCGATGCATGCGATCAGCCAGCCATCCAATCGGGGTTTGGCAGAGCGCGCCGGATAGAATCATGAACAGCATCAGCGCTGCTACATGGCTTTGCGTGCAGTGGATTTCCAGCAAATACACGGGAAAGAGGCTATATAAAATAGAAAGCAAGGCCCCTGATAGCGTGCTGATCAAGAGCCCAAAAGCACTGAGCTTCCAGAGCTTGGAGAGTGATAGAAAAGATTTGGGGGGGATCTTTGGCGCTTCAACCTGGCCATAGCTGATAGGTAGAATAGACAGCGCACACAAGAGCGCGATCACTTCCAAGAGCGTCATCAGGGACAGCGTGTGAACTCTTAAAAATAATTGGCTGAAGCTGGATGCAATATAGTAGATGAACAAATAGAACCCGAGAACCCGACCGCGGGTGCTGGACGCACTGCCTGTCACCAGCCAGCTTTCGATGATGATGAACAGGGCCGCAAGATCATAACCTGCTATCATGCGCCAGAGCGCCCAGGCGTAGGGGTTGAGCCACAAGCTTTGCAATAAAATCGCGCTGATGAGCATTGCGGTGAAAAAGCCATAGGCACGCACCAAGCCCCATCGCATCGTTAAGAATTGCGAGGCATAGGCGCCAATCAACAGCCCAAAATAATAAGCGCCCGAGATCAGTCCAATCCAAAGCTCTGAAAATCCTTGAAGGGCCAGGGTGAGGCTGGTCAGTGTGGTATAAAACCCAGTGCCTAAGGTCAAAAGGGCCATACCTAGAATAGGGGTGAACCAGGGCTGATGCGGGATACGAGGCATGAGGATGGAGCGCATTAGGACTTAACTCTCACGCCTTTCACCAGTAAAATCCACGTCAGCATAAAGAGGGCGATCACGCAGCCGATGACCAGGGCAAAGATCCAGGCGATATGAGAGGGAGTTCCAATCCCCAGATAGGCATAACGAAAGAGATCAATGATGTAGGCAACCGGGTTGAACGCGGAAACCTTTTGCCAGAAAGGCGGAAGATTCTGTATCGAATAAAAAACCCCGCCCAAATAAATCAAGGGCGTTAAGATAAACGTGGTGAGAATCACCGTGTCATCAAACTTACGAGCAAACAGGCCATTCAAGAATCCCGCAAGTGAAAACAGTGTTGCACAGAGGATGCAAGTGATCAGGGCGAGAAAGCCATGCAGGATATGCACGCCTGAGAAAAACATACCCAAGAGGGAGACGATCAGAGCGACAACCAGGCCTCGCAGTACACCGCCGGTCACATAGCCCAAAATAATCAAGCAGTTGGGCATGGGGGAGGCGAGAAATTCTTCGACGGCGCGCGAGAATCTTACGCCATAGAAAGAACTGACCACGTTGGAAAACGTATTGGTGATCACCGCCATCATGATGAGCCCAGGGGTGATAAATTCAAGATAAGGCACACCAGACATGGATCCAATGCGAGGGCCGATCACACGCCCGAAGATCATGAAATATAAAACAATGGTGATGGCGGAGGGTAATAAAGATTGGGGCCAAATGCGCAGCCATCGGATACATTCTTTGATGACCAAGCCTTGGTAGGCAATCCACATTTTTCTGCCTGTCATGCTGTGAGCGCTCATAGGGCACCTCGCCGTGTTTGAACTAAATTTAAAAACAGTTGTTCCAATCGGTTGGACTTGCTGCGAACGGAGACAATCTCGATGTTCTGGGCTTTCAGGGCTTCGAGCAGCCCTGTCAAATGCTGGTTTTGATAGACTTTAATTTCTAGCTGGGTTTCTTGTTGAGAGAGTATCTCGTAGTTTTGTAAAGTCAAACCAGGGGCAATGGGCCGGAGGCTTTCTAGAATCAGGGTTTCGCTGTCTAGCGTTTTGAGTAAGACAGGCACCGTCGTTTGTGCGATGACATGTCCATGATCAATGATAGCAATCCCGCGACAGAGGCTTTCAGCCTCTTCCATATAATGCGTGGTGAGCAAAATCGTCAAGCCT
>JAHFRR010000139.1 GCA_023266165.1 Thiotrichales bacterium | reverse complement strand
GAACTCTAACATTCTGGCCATGCTCGGCACCAATGCCATCATGGGTTTGAACTTCTTGATGACCATCATCGCCATGTGTTTGGTCGACAAGTTTGAACGTCGCGCCATGATTGGCTTTGGTACGGGAGGTATGGTCATTGCCTTAGTGTATTCTGCCATGATCTATGCCTATGCCGTTCCAGGTACGGAAAAAGGGTATCTGTTGCTGTCAGGTATTTTAGGGTTTATCTTCTTCTACGCAGTCGGCCCTGGTGCCTTGATTTGGGCAGTGATGTCGGAGCTCCTCCCCACGCGTATTCGAAGCCGTGGACTGGCCATCGCCTTGTTCCTAAATTCTATGGCCTCTTTTGGGCTTTCCAGCGCCTTTATCCCCATGTCAAAACATGTGGGCTATATGGGCGTCTTCTTGATTTGCGCCTTCTTCGCCCTCTTATACTTCCTGGTCGCCGTGTTCTTTGTGCCGCATACCAAGGGTATGTCGTTGGAAGATATTGAAGAAGAGTTCGCAACGCGCGTCCAGTAGATTCAAGACGCCACGCAAAATAGAGAAGCTTTCGCTTATTGCAAATGCTTCTCTAGAAATGTTTGTAGCTCAGAGGAAATGGACTTTAAACCATTCGAACCCCGCGTGATCTTCGCAATGCTAACCTGATGGTTTTTGGCGATCTCTCGCTGGGTTTCCTGCCCTCGCAACAGTGCACCGATCAAGTCTAAGCGCTTGTTCAAATCATCACGCTCCCCAGGCGTAAACAGAAGCTCAAGCCATTCCTCTAATACCCCTGTCGCTTGGGCATCGTGAAATAGTTCAGGAAAGTCTTTGAGGGTTGCAGGCATGTGGTACTCCTTCACAATTTAACAGACCTCTCAACCGTTTTTGCAAGAAACTGTACCAACATCATACTGACTCAGTGGTAGATAAAATATTTTGCTCTTTCAATCCAATAAATATCGATCACCACTCACCGCGTACTTCCTTTTGCCATGCAACACCATCAAGGATCTCGGAAAAAGGTTCAATGTTCAAGTACCGTTCAAAAATTTCTAGCAGTTTCTTTGCTTTTGGCTTGCAAATCACTTCTGTTTTTCTTGGAAAAACAAGAATCTCAACTTCCTGATGATTGAGCAGCTTCAGCAGCTCAAAGGGAATAACAAGATCGTGACTATTGATGGTTTCACTGATTCGAATCGTATTCACTATACCTTCCTCAAGTGCAAAATAAATCCTCAGGGTAAGATTTTAACATCTCTTCCTCTAGATTCCAAGCCTCTTTGAATGAACGGCCTCTACCAACACTAGCCTTGCCTTTCTCGACGCACCCCAAACACCAGTCCAAGGCTCAGCAACAAAGGGATCAACAAGATCAGAAAGCTTTTTACAAATACCTGGTGATGGGGTTCAAGCGTATGGGCATTAGCGTGCAAGACGATCCCCAGACCCCATTGAAACACAAAACCACAGAAACCGATCACCATATTGAGCAACCCAAATCCAATCGCCTGGTGTTCTTTTGGAAGAAGAGATCCCACCATCGCAAAGCTTAACAGCATGCTTGAAACAAAAAACCCAATCAAGAAATATAATCCATAGAGAATCCCCACAGGCAGTGCCAGCTGGGTCGTGAGAATCATCAAGCTGAAGCACAACAGAGTAAGCGCACAGCCCCAAATCATCCATGCTCGCTTGCCCGTCCATTTGGCTATAACCCCATGACTCGGCCCGCCTACGGCAATTCCAATGAAGATCATACTGCTGATTTCAGCCGCGCTTTGAGAGCCTAAATGAAAGACCTGTTGTAAAAAAACTACATCATAAAGCTCTGAGAAGGCATTGACAACGGTTCCCACCATAATCCCTGCATACAGTGCCAGTAGCCATAATTGCGGGTGATAGAGAACAGACCACGGCCTGCTTGAATGCGTCGAGTGCTTTTGTTTATCTGCTTTGCCCTTCAAAGCCCATAACAACACAAGACTTAAGCCTATCCCAAAAAAGACAATTCTCAACAGCGCAGCTTCCCAGCCATGTGCCAGAATCAAGTGATTCAAATAAGCTTGACCCAGAATCCCGCCCAAAACCCCGATGGTGTTGGTCAACCCAACAGCGATGGGAAACACCGTGGCAGGCAAATACAAAGAAGCCGTCTTCAACGCTCCTAAGAACGCACACGAAGACCCCACTGCAATCAAAATTCTCCCTACCAGCACACCTTCATAATGCCCTGACATCATCAGCCACAACCCCAGGGTTACAACGCCACAGGCGCCTGATAACACATAACGCAGAGGATAGCGATCCAACAAAATTCCTGCGGGAATCTGTGAAATGGCATAGAAGGGAAAATACAGGCTCATGATTGTACCGACCTGTGTGATGCTGACATGCAAGCTTACGGCAATAGGGGCCAGCAAAACACTGGGGGCTGTATGCTGGAAATAGTCCAGCGCATAGAACACGGCAGCCAACAACCAGAGGCTCCAGCTGGAGAGAAGTGCGGTTTTTTTCAAAATAAATCTCCCTTATCTATTTTTTAATTAAAAATCTTTACTCTTTACTCAAAGCATCATGATCCAATTCTCATGAGATTTCAAGAAATTTTAATTTGTTTTAATTTCTTTAATTGCTTTCGCGAAAGATTTATCGCAAAATGGGCCTACATTATTTTTTGAGGAGCACTCTGATGTCCAACCCCCCCCATGACAACGCCTGTCACGACCCTCACCATCAACACTGTCAGCATGATCATGACCACGATCACACACATGAACATGTCCATGGCGAGCATTGCGATCACAACCATGATCATGACCCTGATCATGCTCACCTGGAACATCCAGGAACCTTCATGCGGGAAGGCCCGAAAGTAGGGCGTAACGATCCTTGCCCTTGCCACTCTGGCAAAAAATTTAAAAAATGCTGCGGCATGTAGATTCTCAAAACCAGGAGCTCGTATGACCACTCCCTACCTTCTTGTGCTCTACCAAACACGTTACGGCGCGACATATGAGATGGCCAAACATGTTGCCCGAGGCATCGAACAGTCGGGCGTGTTTGAAGCACGTATTCGAACCATCCCTGAAGTCACCTCTGAAGCCGAAGGCCCTGCAGTTCAAGTCCCCTCAACAGGTGCGCCTTTTGTCACAAAAGAAGATCTGAGCCATTGCCATGGCCTGGCTTTAGGATGCCCGACTCGGTTTGGTAATATGCCAGCCGCAATGAAGTATTTCTGGGACTCCACCTCGGATCTCTGGATCAGCGGAGCTCTCATTGGAAAGCCTGCAACGGTATTCACCTCCTCAGGGTCACTTCACGGAGGCCAGGAGGTCACTTTGCTCACCATGATGATTCCCTTGCTACATCAAGGGATGATCCTCGTTGGGGTGCCTTATAGCGTGCCCGCGCTCACGGAAACACGATCAGGAGGTACTCCCTATGGCGCCTCACATTTTGCCGGTGGCAAAGGTGAGCATCCGATCTCTCAGCATGAAATTGAAATCTGCCAAGCCCAGGGTAAGCGACTGGCAGAGATTGCTGCAAAGCTTACCTCTTGAGAACCCTTATGCAACACCCTATACAACTGATCTTAGGCTCTTCATCCCTCTCCCGCAAAACAGTC
>JAHFRR010000138.1 GCA_023266165.1 Thiotrichales bacterium | reverse complement strand
GGCTTCTGAGTTGGTACGCGTTTTCTTGAGTACTTCTAAGGATCGCTCAAAGCGGCCTTTCATGGCCAACCATCGAGGAGAATCATTTAACAAGAAGCATCCGAAAAACATAATTACTGCAGGAATGGCTGAGGTTGCAAACATCGCGCGCCAGTTACCTGTGGGGGTGTAATACAATCCGGTGAGGCTTGCCAATAAAATTCCGAAGGTCAACAGGAGTTGAAACGCTGTGACACCTCGGCCACGCATGTGGGTAGGCATGGCTTCTGTGAGGTATAAAGGCACGGCAATGGCGACAATCCCCACGCTCACCCCTTGAATCACGCGGCCTAACATCAGCGAAAAGTAGGTGTGGGCGGTATAGATGATCAGAACACTGATCACGAAAATCACGGAGGAGACCATGATCATGCGCCGTCTACCCACGAGATCTGTGAGAAACCCCGCCACTAAAATCGCAATCGCGCCACCAAAAAACACAGCGCCCGCCAAAAACGACAGCTGATCAGGCGTCATCGGAATCGCTTTTTGCACAAAGAGTAAGGCGCCTGAGATAATCCCAATGTCGTAGCCATATAGGATGCCCCCAATGGCTGCAAAGAAAAACACGGCAAGACCGAACATATGTTGTTTACGAGAGCTTTCGATAGGTGTAGAGGACATCATTAATCTCCTTATTCGGGCTGCTGCGAACAGCCTTTGTGGTTGAAATGAGCACATTAAAACTCTTCAGCATGTTCTCATTGTTCTTTTAGAATTGCAAGCCAGCACAACACAAATTTTTAAAAACCTTAAAAATCTTTAAAAAAAATCTTAAACCCCCTCTTGATTTCTAAAATAAACTGATGTAGCATTACAAGCGTATTTTAAAAATCTTGTAGGAGACACGTATGGCCAAAAAAATAAATAAACAAATAGATCTCACCGTCAAAGTCGTGATCATTTCGTTTTTACTGACGTGTTTGCTCACGATCTCCAACACCTATCTAGCCTTGAAAGTCGGGCTGTTGACGGCCGCGTCGATCCCCGCAGCCATTCTCTCCATGGGTTTGATGAAGTTCTTCCGTTCGAGCACGATCTACGAACATAACTTGGTTCAAACGGCTGCCTCCAGTGGAGAAGCGATTGCAGGAGGGATTGGATATACCGTTCCAGCCCTTGTGATTATTGGCTTTGCACACGGGTTTAATTATATTGACACGGCTTTATTGGGTATTATCGGTGGGATCATGGGTGTCTTGTTTTCTGCCATTATCCGAAAACCGTTGCTAGAAGATAAAACGCTGCGCTTCCCTGAAGGACAGGCGATCAGCGAAGTCTTAAAGCTCAAAGAATCCAAAGCACTGGGCTTTTCTCAGATGATCATCGGAGGGGTCTCAGCGGCTATCGTTGAGTTTTTGCAAAGTACCCAAGCGATGTTTGTCAGTGGTTTGAAATTTGTGGGCATCGGTGGAAGCCTCATCGGGGCTGGGATTGGGCTGTCTCCTGCTTTGATCGGCGCGGGATATATCGTAGGCGCTCGCGTGGGGTTGAGTTTATTGTTGGGTGCTGTGATCTCCTACCTGATTATCCTGCCTCTTTTAAGCCACGGCGCTGTGCTGCCTCATGCAGGGCACCTGATGTCGCTCTATAACCAAAGCTTTGGGCTTAACATGAGATACGTGGGCGTAGGAGGGATGCTCCTGGCGGCTTTAGTCACCCTACTTCAGCTTTTAAAACCCCTCTATCATAATGTTTCCAAGACTTTGAGAGCTTTGGGGAAATCTCATTTTCTCCCTGTTCATGAGCAAGATCTTTCAGGCAAAACCATTCTGTTTGGATTACTGGCCATGGTGGTGTTATTAAGTTTCGTGTTTTTTCATTTATTTAATCTCCAAGCCTTGGGGTTCGGGCCTTATGCTGCCTATATGGGGGTTGGATTGGGGATTGTGTTTGTGTTACTGGTGGGCTTTGTGGTAGCGATCGTCTGCGGATATTTTTCAGGATTGGTAGGGGTGAGCGCAAGTCCAGGTTCTGCAGCCCTGATTGGCGCATTGATTTTGGCGGCTTTGCTGGTGCACAGCTTACTACTGGCCTGCCATATCACCCTGTCTCAGCACGTGATGCTGATCGGTGAAGTGATCACCATCTTGGTGGTGAGTGTGGTAATGCAGATCGCTTGCATCTCCAATGATACTCTGCAAGACCTGAAAGTCGGGCAGTTGATTGGTGCAAGCCCCAGAAAGCAGCAGATCATGTTGATTTTTGGCGTTGTCGTGGCAAGCTTGTTAGTGCCCTTGATCATGGAAGTTTTGTATAAAGCCTATGGGATTGCAGGCGCCATGCCCCATCCTGGCATGAACCCAGCTACCGAAATGGCCGCCCCTCCTGCGGCGATTATGGCAGCGCTTACCGGGGCCATCTTTCAAGGTGCAATTCCTCTCAAGATGTTGGGGATTGGCGCGTTGGCCATGGTACTGGTTATGGGGCTGCAGTCTCTGGTTTTATCTAAAATCAAAAAATCTTCCCTCAAGATTTCTTATATCGGCGTAGGGATTGGCATGTATCTGGCTCTCCCAAACTCTATTCCGCTGGTGATCGGTGCACTGTTGAGTTATTTCTTGGGGCGTCGCCTCTTGAGTGAGGTCTCTAAACAAAAGAAAATCCTACTGGCTTGCGGGATGGTGGCCGGCGCAGCGCTCATGGATGTGGTCTTAGCGATCCCCGTTGCCATTAACCCAGAGGGCCAAGCACTGAGCTTCCATATTCCAATAGTCTTCTATGTGATATTATCTGTTTTGGGTCTTGGGGCGCTCTTGGTCAATTTCTTGAGAGGGTTGAGATAGCCTTTTTGAAATAGTCCGTTGATTCCTAGAGCTATGCACGCTACAATGCCTCCACTACATATTCAGTAAAAGCATGTCGTCTTTGCTATGGATATTGCAGCGCATAGTGTGATGTCACGATAAGGGCGCCATCTCTGCGTAAAGGATATCATCTTCGTATCAAGGTTGTCATCCCCGCGAAGGCGGGGATCCAGGGGTCGCAAGAGAGATGCTATACCACGTTTATATTCTAGCGAATCAAAAAAATGGAGCACTTTATATCGGAGTGACAGGTAATTTGACACAGCGCGTTTATCAACACAAGCAAAAGCTTGTAGAGGGTTTTTCTAAAAAGTATGGTGTTGACAAGCTTGTGTATTATGAAGAAAGTGGTTGTGTTTACAGTGCATTGACGAGAGAAAAGCAATTGAAAAAATGGAATAGGCAGTGGAAGCTACGATTGATCGAGGAAAAAAATCCGACTTGGCAGGATTTATATCCCGATTTATTGTAGAGAGCCTTAGGCGGCAGCATTGGGAAATAATAACTTAAACAGCTTTTTTCTTCTGTCATTCTCGATTTCGGTGAAAGCCTGAGAAAACAAAGAAAGAGTCCTGGATCCCCGCCTTCGCGGGGATGACAGGAATGGATGGGGATGACAGGAAAGGGTGTAGATGGACGGCCTAAAGCTAGGGGCTAAGCTTCACGAGATGGGCTTTACAAGGCTTTATCTGTGCACGGGAGAAATGTTCAGTGCAAGTGTTCTGCCAGACTACCTCGTGGTGCTTGAAAAGCATGAGTTAGGGAAAATT